>CAZZEV010000142.1:0-7596 GCA_964653305.1 uncultured Cellvibrionaceae bacterium
GTGAGTGAGGGCGCTAGGCGCACATAATCAAACCCAAGTGTTTCAATAATATCGGCGCTGGATTCGCTGGTGCCAGCATGTGACAAGCAAGCTCCGCATTCAATATTGTGGAGTGCATTAATAGTGGCAGCAGCGTCAATGGGGTGAAGTGCAACCCAAGGTTCTTCGAAAATAAAAATTAAACGACGTTGCCCCCGCAAACGCGAGCTGCGCAATACATTAGCCGCAAACGAAAAGAAGGATTTTTGTGCGAGTGTTTCATCCGATAAATGAATAAACAGGCAGGCGTTTTCACGCGCGTAATTATCAGTCGTAATCGCGTTAACTGCCGACTGTAAAACCCAGCGGTCTAAATCTACTCGCATGCTGGAGTGTTTAAGATAGTGCAAGAATTTTGCGGCGGGGATAAGTTCATCATCGCTCAGGCGCCAGCGTACTAGCGCTTCGTAATGTTCTATATGATCGCTTTCAAGGGTGATCATGGGTTGATAGCAAATGCGTAAATTTTCTTCAGGTAAGTGATCGCTAAAACTGATGCCAGAGGTGGACGCGGCGATTTCTTCATCGCTAATCTCTTGAGTGTTTATTGTTCCCGAATCGATTGGAGGGGAAGGCGGTGAAACGGCCTTTTTAGCGAGCTCATAGGCTTTTTCAGCATTGGCGAGCGCGGAATTAGCCGCGCCCAATTCCGCATCCAAGAAGTGAACACCAATATGGGTATTGATCACAAAGACTTCATCACCAAGGCAATACACTTGGTTGGACATTTGCTCAGCAATTTGCGCGGCGCGTATCTGATGTTGCGCGCGGCTACGTTTTCCCACCAATACGCAGGCAACAAAATTCGCAAGGTCTGACCACTGTTCTTCGCTGCCAATAATGTGCGCTAAACGCTCGCAAAATTGCTCGTGTAATTGGGCAGAGCCAGCCGGGCCATATTTGCTATAAAAGCTTTCTTCTAAATCTAAACCTGCGTAATAAAGTGCGGTAGGTGTTTGGTGCGAGTGATCTTCTTGTAATTCGTTATCTATAGCCGCAAAAAAATAACTGCGGGTAATTTGCTGATGGTGTTGCGCGCGTTGGGTAATGGATTCAATGCGATTTTTTAACGAAAAAGTATCAGTAATAGCGCGCTCACAGGCGTTAACTAAAGCGCCCATATCCACGGGTTTGGTAAGTACAGCGTTTACGCCAATGCTTTCGATAAATTGGCGCAAGCGAACAGAGGTATCAGCCGTCACAAAAATAATTGGCAACAATAAAAATTGTTCGTGCTGACGTAAAAGTGTCGCTAGCTCAATGCCGTTAATTTCTGGCATATGCATATCCAACACCACTAAATCGGGTTTAAATTCAGTGGCGCGCTGCAAACTTTGCATGGGGTTAGAGATGCAAATAACCTCCATACCTGCGTGACGTAAAATTTCGGCGTGATAGTTTGCAACTAACTCTTCGTCATCCACAATCATAACCTTGTGGGTGATTTCGCTGGTTTTTATGGTGTGAATTAAGGTGTTAACCAAAATCGTGAAGTCAATTGGTTTGGTGATGTATGTGGCGCAACCGGCGCGTAAGGCGCGTAAGCGCGTGTGCATATCGGTGCGTGCAGATAAAAAGATAATGGGTACATCTTGTGCAACGCGCGTTTTAATGTGATTAATGGCATCAAAACCTAAGCTTCCATCGCTCATAAAATTGGGATCAATCAATACCACGTGGGGTGATTGTATTGCTAACTGTTGGATGCAAGCAGCCGCAGAATCAAAGTGCTGCACGCTGAACCCCGCTTGGCGCAGATACACAATCATCAAAGCAGATAAGGAATGGTCTGCCTCCACTAAAAAAATCGATTTACCTTCGCCAGTGTTGGTAGGTATAGCGATATCACTTAAGTTAGTTGCTGCATTCACATGGGTGAGAGTACGGCCAAGTACATTCACCATTTGGTCGATCATTTCAAACTCAATGCCGCCCATAGGTTGGCCGAGCTCTTGGTAATCCATTAAATACTGATCGAGTAATTGTGCGGTTTGGCTGACCTCAGGTAAGCCAAAGCTGGTACCTGAGCCAACTAATCGGTGGGCTAATTGCTGAAAGGTTTTAAAGCCTTTTTCACTCCAGCGCAGATAGCGTAGATGATGCCAAAGATCTTCCAGTTGATGAGCTTTTTGCGGCAGGCTCTCAAGGAATTGGCGCTGCAAGTGTTGGATATTGTGATCGAATGATTGAGTCATGAATAGGTTCGGCTCAGGTTGTGTTTCATTGAGTATAGAACTCAATAAATGACCGCTAGATTTGTTTTGATCTAAAAAACAGCATGAGCTAATGATTCTTATAGGTTAGGATCGCGCCCATTGTTAAATATAGAGTTGTACTATGAAGACCTTAGCGAAGTGTTTTGGCTTTTTAAGTGTTTTAGCCTGTGCCGCTCAAGCCCAAACGGGCATAGAAACTTTGGTTGTAACTGGTGAGCGTACCCATGATTCCGTCGTGGGAGCGCAGTTGCTGGATGTGACTGAACTTCAGCCCGGCAGCCGTGCCGATGCCGCTGAACTCCTGCAGGGTATTAATGGTGTGCAGGCCGATAGCCGCTCAAATTACGCGCAGGATACCCGCATTACCCGGCGTGGCTTTGGTGCTCGTTCCGCTTTTGGTGTACGCGGTTTGGATCTGCAGGTTGACGGTATCCCGCTTAGTATGCCCGATGGCCAAGGCCAGTTTTCCGGCGCGGTTCTGGATGGCGTTACTAAAATCAATGTGCTGACCGGGCCAGTGGCGGCACTTTATGGCAATGGGGCGGGTGGGGTGATTAACCTGCAAACCTCTGCGCCGAAAGTTAATCGAGTTTCTGCGGATACAGCAGCCGATGAAGATGGCCTTGCTAGGCATCACATTTTAGGTGAATTCCACGATGCCAATTTAGGCGTGCGTATTCAAGCGAGTAAGCTTAATGCCGATGGCAATCGCCCCCACGCCAGCGCTGAGCGCGAGCAATTGGGCGCGCAGGTTTACTACAACTTGGATAACGGCGTGCAAGCGCAATATCGTTTTGATAAAGAAGATGCACCGTTGCTGCAAGATCCGCTGGGTTTAACGCAGGCGCAATGGCTGGCTGATCCTTATCAAGTGAATAGCAGCGCGGAATTTTTTAATACGCGCAAATCCATTTCGCATCAACAACATGCATTTAGTGTGCGCCAAACCCAAGGCGATGAACGCTGGCAAATTGCGCTCTGGCAGGGCGAGCGCAACATTCAACAATTTCTTGCGCAGCGCGGTGATGCTTTAGCAAACTCCGGCGGCGTGGTGGATTTAAGCCGCCAATTTAGCGGCGGCAATGGCAATTACACCTGGGATTTTGATTTTGCTAAACAAGCACTGAGTTTTACGCTGGGCGGCGAATGGTCTGCCATGAACGATACGCGCAAAGGCTATGTGAATAACGCGGGTGTTGCGGGCGATTTGCGCCGCGATGAATTTGGCCAAGCGGATAACCGTGACGCTTACGCGCTATTGCAATGGCAAGCGACTCCACATTGGCAATGGCTTTTAGGTGCACGCCAATCGCATATCGCATTATCGGTGGATGACTATTTTATAATTGCAACGAAAAATGCGGATGATAGTGGCGATAAAACGTTTAATCGCAGCTCGCAAACCCTATCAACACGTTATGAAATAAATGACAGCTTTTCTGTGCATGCGGCTGTAGGTAATGGCTTTGAAACACCAACGCTTACCGAAATGGCTTACACCAATGGCGATAAAGGTTTTAATAATAGTTTGAATGCCGCCGCAAATCGTCAGCAAGAACTCGGCGTGGATTATCAACATAAAGATCTCACCTTGGCGTTGACTGCGTTCAATATTGATACCCGCGATGAGTTGGTGGTGGATCAATCTATTAATGGGCGCACCACTTACGTGAATGCAGCGGGCACTGAACGCAAAGGCGTTGAGTTTAATGGCACCTATCAATTGACTGAACATTTTGATGCGCGCATTGCGCTGAATTATTTGGATGCAACGTACACCCAGGGCCAATTTAAATCGCTGCAGTTACCGGGTATCGCAAAACTTAATCATTACGCGCAACTTAATTGGTCACCGTTTGCGAATGAATTCTTGAAGTTTGGTTTGAGCGCGGTTCATCGCGCTCAAGTTGCTGCGAGTGATAACAATCAAATTAAAGCACCGGCCTATGACACTATAGACTTTTCTGTCTCTGGCAAAATTGATTTAGGAGTGCAGACGGATTGGTGGATAAAACTCGCCAACCTTACGGATGAAACTTATGTGGGTTCAGTAATTGTGAACCAAACTAATGGGCGCAGTTTTGAGTCTGCTAGTGGTAGGAATTTGGCAGCGGGTGTTAGGGTTGGTTATGAGTATTAAGTGCTACATTTGGCTGTGTCGTGCGCAATAATCGTTTCATAATTCGAAACCGCATAAATACATCCCTGTAGCTCCCTCAAGTCGTCCATGACTTGAGGGTTTCGAATCATGAAACAATTATTTCGTGAGAGTCTGAGTAGTAAAAATTATCGAGAATTTTTGGTTGTGAATAGCTATTTAACATCCCCACAATTTTTAGCAAGCTTACCGCAATACCCTCTAACGGAATTGCGCGATGATTTTTTTCGTGCGCTTCATCATGGTACGTTATTGCTAGAAGCCGAACCCGGTGCAGGTAAATCTACGCTTGCGCCGCTGTGGATGCTCCATAAAATTGCTGTCGACCAAAAAATAATTCTGGTGCAACCGCGTGTGTTAGCAGTGCAATCACTCGCGCAGCGCTTGGCAGAATTAATTGGCGATGATGTGGGTAAAACCGTGGGCTACCAAGTGCCATACGATAAATGCGTGAGCGATGCTACGCGCTTATTGGTAATGACTCCCGGTATTTTGCTACAGCATTTATTGCAAGACCCAACGCTGGATACGATTGCTTGCGTTATTTTAGATGAAATTCACGAGCGCTCGGTAAATCAAGACACCGCGTGGGCGTGGCTACAAGAAGTGCAAATTCTGCGCGATGATTTGCAATTGATTTTAATGAGTGCAACGCCAGACCCACAATTACAACAGCAAATGCCGCAGCGTTTATTTGCACCGGGGCGCTGTTTTCCGGTGACTACGAGTTTTCTGCCTGCAAAAACCAATACACCTTATCCCGAAAAAATTGAAGACCATATGCTGCGTGCGCTGGCATCGCACCCTGAATGGCAAACGACTACCACGCTGGTTTTTTTAGGGGGTTGGAGTGAAATTGAAAAGTGCGCGCAGGCAATACACGCGCGCTACCCTAATCAAGCGGTATTTCGGTTGCACAGCCGTGTGCCGCCTGCGGAGCAAAAGCGCGCGTTAAATTCGGCATCGGGCGCGCGGATTATTCTCTCTACGAATATTGCAGAAACCTCGCTGACGATTGCAGATGTCACCTTGGTGATTGATTCCGGTTTAGTGCGCCGCCCAGATTACGAACAGCGCACGGGTTTAACGCGTTTGCGGTTGTCGCGTATTAGCCAAGCCAGCGCAGATCAACGCCGTGGTCGTGCAGGGCGTGTACAGGCAGGGCATTGCATTCGTTTATGGTCGCAAGATCAACCGCTCGCAGCGGCAGATTTACCTGAGATTCGCGCTACGGATTATTTACCGCTGGCATTGCGCTTGGCACATTGGGGCAGTCCAGCGGATTCTTTGGATTGGTTAGAGGCGCCTAATAAACTCGCTATAAATTTTGCGCAGCAGCAATTACAGCAAATGAACTTGTTGGATGCCGCCGGAAAAATTACCGCTGCGGGTGAAACCGTGAGTGCGCTGGGTACTCATCCCCGTATTGCTGCATTTTTATTGGCGCAGGAAAATTCAATTACAGAGCCTGAGATGTTGCTAGCATTGGCGCTGCATTTCGATATCACGACAGAGGCCGATCTTGATGATGTGCTGCAAGTCGCTGGGCAAGAGTTGCAGCGCAATCGCCAATGGCAACAGCAACAAAAGCGTTGGCTGCAAAAACTGCAATTGAAGATTGAAAAAGCCGACAGTATTAATGCAAATACATTAGCGCTTGCTTACAGTGACCGCATCGGCTATCTGCAAGATTCTGGGCGCTATCGGCTGAACTCTGGGATTAGTGTGGATACCCAAACCAAACTCAATTCGCAGTGGGCACTATTTCCTATCATTAATCCAAAACCCAAAGGCCACACAGGGGTTGGTGTTGCATTAAATTTATCGGCCGAAGATCAGCGCGCATTAAGTCAAATGCAAACGTATTTAATCCATAAAAATAATGGCTGGCAAACTCACACCCAATGGCGAATGGGCGGCGTCTTGATTAGCGAAGAATTCAGTGCGGTTGAGTCGCAAAAAGTGGCGGGCTTATTGTTAAATCTTATTCGTGAAAAAATTGCTGAGAAAGGTCTAATGCAATTGCATTGGAGCGCCAATGCTGAGCGCTTATTGCAGCGTGCGCGCTTTATTCAAACGCAGGGACTCTTAGAATTGCCTAAGTTAGATGATGCTGGGTTAGCTGATTCCCTAGAGCAATGGCTCTTGCCGTTTTTAACGGAGCACACCAAACTTGATCAATTGCCTTGGTTAAATGCTCTAGAGTTTTATCTCGGTTACGATAACTGCCAAGCCATTGCGCAATGTTTGCCCGAAAAAATTGAACTCCCCAGTGGCCGCCATGTTACTGTTGAGTTTTCGGCCGAAGGTGTGCCGCAGGTATCGGCAAAATTACAAGAATTTTTTGGCTGTGAACAATTACAATTAGCGGGCGGTAAACTGCCGCTGAAAATTCATTTGTTATCGCCCAATGGCAGCCCCTTGGCGATTACTATGAATTTGCAAACCTTTTGGCAGCAGGCCTATGCGGATGTACGCAAAGAAATGCGTGGAAAATATCCGCGTCACCCCTGGCCAGAAAATCCGCTTGAACATGAAGCTACAGCCTTAACAAAGCGTAAATTGGCAATGCAAGATAAACCTTAATGTTGGCCTAATGGTAAGTGCAGGAATGAAAGATGAATAAGATTGAGAATGGGGTTGTCACCGGTAATTTGCGATGGATTTTAAGATTAGAAGGCGTGGCTATTTTACTTTTTTCGCTCATGGCCTATGAGTTTATGGGATTCCCTTGGGGCTTTTTTGTTCTGGTGTTTTTTCTCCCAGACTTGTCATGGTTGGCGTATTTCCACAGCCCTAAAGTGGGCGCGATTGCCTATAACATCATGCACTCCTATATTCTTCCGTTGATGCTATTTGCGTATGGCTTTTTTGTGTCTTCCCCTATGGCTAACCAGTTCGCTATTATTTGGATTGCCCACATAGGTTTTGATCGCGCCCTTGGTTTTGGGTTGAAATACGCCCGAGGTTTTCGCTATACCCATTTTGGTAAGTTGGGGCACAGCAAAGACAATTAAGATCAAGACACATTCCCTAATTGAGATAACTTCGCTATGAAAGTCACTAATTGGTATTCGGGTTTTGCCAAGCAAGTATCCCGATTTTGCGGTCGCCCCATTGTGTTTGTATTTGCAGTTGGCACCATATTGATGTGGATAATTACTGGGCCTTTGTTTGATTTTA
>CAZZEV010000143.1:0-7541 GCA_964653305.1 uncultured Cellvibrionaceae bacterium
GCGTGCGCAAGCTTACGCCTTACCCGCAACCTACAAAACCAATTTAAATAGGGAGTCGTCATCCCGTAGGGATCCAGTGACTTTAATTATGAAGGACGCTGGATCCCTACGGGATGACGACTCCCAGTTTTATAAGTAATATCGCAATCATTAAAATAATAACGAGGTAACAATGGAACAATCAAAAAACACTTTTTTAATTATCGCTGCCAGTCTTTCTGCACTTGCGGCAATACTTCACATCGCTTGCATAGTGTTCGGTGCGCCTATGTATCTATTTATGGGCGCAGGTAAACAAATGGCACACTTGGCTGATGCGGGGCATTGGTACCCCACGGTGGTTACCAGTTTTATTGCGGGTATCTTATTTATTTGGTCGCTCTATGCACTTTCTGGCGCGGGTGTTATTCGCAGACTGCCATTATTGCGCGTTGCTTTGTGTGCTATAACGGCAATCTATTTGGTGCGCAGCGTTGCTTTTATTCCACTTATGCCGCATTTTCCTGAAAATAGCCCAAGCTTTTGGTTTTGGAGTTCGTTTATCTGTTTTGTGTTTGGCTTAATGTATTTAATTGGAACTTGGCAGGTGTGGGCTAAGTTAAAGCTTTAAACTCGGTTACCGCTGAGTTTGCAAGATATAGGCTTTATTGCTGATGACACTAACTCTTAGCCTATGCCCCATGGCGCCGTTTAGATGACAGGCAACAAGAAGCGATAGGCGTAGAAAAAGTACACTTACTTTGCGTTGAGCGAATTATTCTTTGGTGCTAAAGAGTTTTTGCTTGGCGAGTAATGCGCTAACTACAACGAGCACAAAGGCAATCAATACGCCCAAAAATTCGCGGCACTCTTCAATATAAGGTTTTTGTGGATTCATGCTTTGCATTAATGGCTCTTCGGCCATGTGTAAGTAATATTTGTAAGCGCCGGGGGCGCTGATAAATAATTCCACGCAGCACCACACTATCGCCAGTAAAAACAGTGGGCGATTAAAAATATTAAATAAAAGTAGCGAAGGGATGAGTGCGCATAGCACGTAAAAACCTATCCAAATTATTGGGTCTGGATCGTTAAACTGTAAGCCTGCAAAGCCCAAGAGGGTAATGCCGAAAATAAAATATAACGCTTTAAATAAGTAAGTCATGCCGTTTGCTCTTTGTTGTTGAGTGCGACATGCATTATAACCACTATTGCGCCACTGCCAAAAACTGGCCGCTTAAATAGGTTGTTCCGCTAATCAAGCCTACGCTGTGCGATGGGTACACTTCACGCAATTCAATCGCCATATTGCGGTTTACCAAGCGTACTTGATGTTGTTTGTATTCGGTCTCAGAGCCTTGCACTACCATTTGGTAAAGCGCCAGTGTATCGCCAGAGCGCAACCCGTTATTTGCACCGCCCTGCAATAGAATTTGCGATTGTCCTGGGCGCGAATCAATTTGCGCGATGAAGGGTTGGCACCGCACCACCGCACCCACATCTTTGGCTGCCATTTTTACGAGGCCTTTAATTTGTTGGCCGTAATCGGTTTTCCAAAACAGCGGTGTATCAAAACCCACTTCTTTGGTGGAACCCCAAACGCCGTAGGTGTCGTAGCGTTTGCTAAACAGGGTTTGGCCGGTAAAGCCATCGCGCAAGTTCACGTTAAAACTAAACACGCGCTCGCGTTTATCAAAGCGATTTCGTATTTCAATAAAATCAAATAGGCCGTTTAAAAAGCGTGTGTACATCCCGGGGTTGTAAGTAGCTTCGGGGTGAGTCATGGTCATGTCGATAATCTCGCCGGTAAGCACTAGCTGGGTGCGTTGGTTTCGGGCGAGTTTTTGAATTTGTTGGGCTAGCAGGTTATCGGTACTGAGAGATGGGCTCGGTAGGCCTTCGTTCAGAAGGATCGGCGTAACTGTGCTGTGCTTGGCCTCCAGGAATTGGCTTAATAACTTAGGTAATTGGTGCTCGGCGTCGGCTAATGCCCCTGCATTTGAACTCCCTGGTATTAAACGTGGGAAGGCAGTGACTAATAGCGATTTTTGCAGCGAATTGTTGCTGTCGCTGCGGCACTGATTATTGCCCAGTACGCGCTTCTCGGCTTTAGATTCTACGACTTGAGCTACAGGTGCTGCGGTAGGCTTTTCAGGCTCTGAAGCTGGCGGTGCGGAAGGAATGCTTTGATTATCAAACGGAAATTCATTGGCAGCGGGCTCGCTATTGGAAGCCTCAATTGCCGGTTTGGCTTTGGGTCTAATGCTATTAGGGTCGCCAACGGCCACGCTAGTGGTGCTTGTACTAAGCCCCGTAAGAATAATCACCAAACTCAGTAGCCGAGAACGAATAGGCATGACAAACTCCCGCCACAATAAATTTATAACCACATGGGCAATTTACCGCCCAATGGGTTGTCGTATTGCAAAGGTTATCGGCCAAGCTTTCAGCTTCTTAACCTCAATCGCACATGGCTTTTAGCATAGGAGAAAATATGTTGTTACTTGTGCCGTCACTTAGGCTCGTCGGTGTTATTTTAGTCTGCGGCCTTGCCGTGGCCTGCAGCACCCCCGGCCGCAGCTATACCGGCTCCAATATGCAGGAAACCCTAGAAATTGAGATTTTGCCCAACACCAGCAAAATGTTTGTTTACCGTTTGCAACTACCCGAAGACAAAATGCCCAATGGTGTGCGCATTGAGCGCGGTGGTTTTCAGCGCAATGAAGGGGCGCGCGGCATTTCCGTGGGTGGTGCCACCCAAAAGCGGTTGGTTGAGAATGTGGGCTATGTGGTCGAGCGCATGGGTTATTGCCGCGAAGGCTTTCTAGAGATCGATTCCAGCGCTTCGCAATACAACCTTTGGCTGAAAGGCGAATGTAAGGATGGCGCTACAGAGGACGATAAGAGAAGATTTGGTACTAAACAGACTTTGCCGGTAAATCTTAGATAATACCTCCAAGTCTCTATTTGTATATCGTGTGTTTTAATGGTTACCAACCAAAAGAAGATTACGGATGAATTTTAAACTCCTGCTAACTCTGAGCGCCTGTTTAATCGGCGCTCAAGTTTCAGCCTCCCCCTATACTCCTCTCTCTGAACAATGCGATGGATACACCAAGCTAGCCTTGGGTACAGATGCAAATTTATGTGTGGGTTTGCTCGTACAAAAGGGCCCAGATATCGCTTTTAAAATGCCGCGCACCGCTGTCGAAACGCCGGAGGGTAAGCTTTTAGTTGTGGATATGGGGGGCTGGGCTGGCAACAAGGGGAAATTGTGGCTAATTAATTACCGCAGTAAAACGCCTACGGCTGTGGCATTGCTATCTGGTCTAAATTTACCCCACAAAATTTTGCGTGCAGCCCATGGTAAATATTACCTTGGTGAAGCGCATCGCATCATTCGATTTGAATTGGTGAAGGATGCTGTTGTTCGCCAAGAAACAGTAATTGATTCCTTGCCTTATCATGATGACTATCTACACCCACTCAAAAACTTTGTGTTTGATAAAAACAACAACCTTATTGTGAATGTAGGTTCAACATCTGATCGTTGCAAAGATAACTCGAGTAATTGCACAACAGGTATGGAAGCAGGGCTTTGGCAATTTAACTATCAGGCAGAGAGCGTTAGCTGGAGCAAAAAATATTCGATTGTTGCTAGTGGTTTACGCAATTCTATGGCCTTAGCTGCGCATTCCAGCGGCACACTGTTGCAAGCTGAAAATAGTATGGATTTCCCCGCTGCAGATGAGCCTTATGAAGAAATTAATTTGATTGAACGCAGCGGCTTTTACGGATGGCCTCTATGTTATGACCGCAATGTTGCAGTGGATGAAACACAAAAAACATGTACGGCAAAAAATTATCGTGAGCCTTGGTCTTTAATGCCGCCTCATGTTGCACCATTGGATGCGCTTTATTATCAACACACCAAATTGCCATCGCTCACCAATAAATTATTAATGACTTGGCACGGCTACAAAATTGTAGGCCATAGATTGGTGGCGTTTGATGTGGATGAACAAGGCCGACCTATGCGTGCAAACGCGGCGACTTACAGCAGTGATCCACTTAAAGGTGGCGATGGTTTTAAAACACAAGTATTTGCAGCAAAAGGTGGTGTGGGATTGGTGGCGCAACATCGTGAGATTATTTCGCGTTGGAATGAGGTTGGCGGCCTTAGACCTAAGGGTGCGCCAGCGGGAATGAGTGTCATGAATGATGGTAGCTTATTAATTGTTGATGATAAAAATGCCTCCATTTTGCGTTTGTCAGTGGGCGTTCCTTATCGGGAAGTTGCGCAAAAGCCTGAGGAGAAAGCTGCCTCAGTGGCGGTACCAGAAACTATTCGCAGCATCTTGGTGAATCGTTGCAGCAAATGCCATGAGCCGCTGCAAAATACTCCTGAACAATTATTAAATGCTAATCACTGGCTACAGAAAACTAACGGTCAAACTCGCATGGCGCAAAAATTATTTGATGACAAGGTCATGCCTATGCCGCCGGACAATAGTTTGTTGTCTGAGGAGCGCGAGCAGTTTAAAGCGTGGTTGGATGGTCTCGACAAACGTAATTAAATCTGAGCTATGTGGGTGTTTAGGCGTGAATCCCGCTATAATTTGCGCCTTTTCAGCTTCTTTACTATCGCCTTCTTTATTTGGATTCCCTCATGTCTCAATCTGCTCCCGCTCCTTCACTGCCGGTATTGGTATTAAATGCCCAAGCTGATCGCCGCCTTAAGCTAGGCCACCTTTGGATTTACAGTAACGAAGTAGATACCGCGCGTTCGCCGCTTAAGCAATTCGAGATGGGTCAACAAGCTTTGGTGACTACCAATGGCGGTAAGCCATTAGGCATCGCGTTGATGAACCCTACGAGCTTGATTTGTGGGCGCATTATTAACCGCGATGAATCTCATCCGCTTAATAAATCCTTGCTGGTGCATCGCTTCAAACAAGCCTTGGCCTTGCGCGAGTTAACCTTTAGCGAGCCTTACTATCGCTTGGTGTATGGCGATTCTGATTTGCTGCCGGGTTTGGTGGTGGATCGCTTTGGCGATTATCTGGTGGTGCAAATTGCTGGCGCCGGTATGGAATTGGTGAAGAACGATATTATTGATGCGTTGGTCCAAGTGTTAAAGCCAGAAGGTGTTTTGCTGAGCAATGATCACAGTGCCCGCGCGTTAGAAAACTTACCTGAATATACCCAAGTGGTTTACGGTTCAGTGCCAGAAGCGGTGGAGTTAATTGAAAACGGTACACGCTTTATGGCGCCCATTCACGGCGGCCAAAAAACGGGTTGGTTTTACGATCACCGAGTAAACCGTGCGCAGTTGCAGCAATACGTAAAAGGCAAGCGCGTCTTAGATGTGTTTTCGTACATCGGCGGTTGGGGTGTACAAGCCGCCAAGGCCGGTGCGAGCGAAGTGATTTGTGTGGATGCATCTGAATCCGCACTCGATGGTGTTGAGCGCAATGCGGCGCTCAACGGCGTAGAAGATATTGTGTCTACTATTCAAGGTAAAGCGATTGATGTGCTAAAACATTTAATCGCTGAAAATGAGCGCTTTGATATCGTCGTACTCGACCCGCCTGCGTTTATTAAAAAACGCAAAGATCAAAAAGCCGGTGAAGCGGCTTATCGCCACATCAATGAGCTTGGTATGCGTTTGCTGGGGCGTGATGGTTTGTTGGTGTCTGCATCATGTTCTATGCATTTGGGCAAAGACACCTTGGTGGAAATAGTGCGTGCATCTGGCCGTCATTTGGATCGCCATGTGCAAATTATTGGGCAGGGTGGGCAGGGGCCAGATCATCCGGTGCACCCAGCGATTCCAGAAACCGATTATTTAAAAGCGGTATTTGCGCGGGTTTATTTGGCGTAATGGATTTACGGCGAAATCGGGCGAGTGCCCGATTTCGCCAGCGGCTTTCATATCAGATGCTTTATTCAAAGTATCTCACTACATCCATCTGCTGATGTGGAATTCCAATCACTTCAATCTGCGTGTTGATGATGTAAAAAATATGATGCTTGCCTTCGGGATAGCAGAAATATTCGCTGCTGATATCGGCGCGCTGTTTGCCGAGGTAAGGGTTTTGTGCGAGCCATTCAATACGCGCAATAATATTTCGTACGTAATAATCTGCCTGAGTTTGCCCCCATTCGTTGAGGGTGTAGAGCCAAATATCTTCTAGATCATCTAAGGCGCGTTGGCGAATAACGTAGTTATTCATTGCAGGCGGCGGGGCAGTCATTTCACATGCTTGGCGTGCAGTTGTGCGATAAAGCTTTCGCCGTCAAAGTTTTCAACGATGGGGCTGACTTTACCTTGGGCTAAAATATCGCGTAGCCGTTCTAGCTTCAGTTCGTCTTCTTCAATTTTACGCAGCCCTGCACGTACCGCTTCGCTAACAGACTGAAAGCGGCCTTTTTGAATTTGTTCCGAGACGAATTGATCAAAGTGGTCGCCGAGGGTGACAGAGGTATTGCGTGGCATGGCGGGTCTCCGATTTAGATCCAAAATAGCTGTATTAAATAGTAATACAGCTATTGATCTTGGGCTAGCCTAAATTAATCCCGCAAACTCATGATTCTCCAGCCGCGCTCAAGCGCGATTTTGCTCAAGCGTTCATCAGCATCCACTGCCACGGGATTGGGTACTTGTTCAAGCAGGGGTAAATCGTTAATCGAGTCGCTGTAAAAGTAGGCATCCTCTAAATTGAAGTTGTGCTCTTTTAGCCACGCCTGCAAGCGAACCACCTTGCCGCCTTGGAAGCAGGGTGTGCCTGTACCTTTGCCGGTGTAACGGCCATCGAGTATTTCAGCGTCAGATGCCAAAATATCATCCACGCCCAAATACTTGGCAATTGGGTGAGTCACAAAGCTGTTGGTTGCGGTGATGATTAATAAATAATCGCCTTGATCGCGGTGCTTCTGCAAGAGCGTCTTGGCCTTGGGGAGCATCATGGGTTCGATGTGATCGCGCATAAATTCTTGATGAAATGCCGCCAGCTCATCCAACGTGTAGCGGGTGAGGGGGGCGAGGGAGAACGCAAGGTACTCCTGAATGTCCAAAGTCGCCGCTTTGTATTGCTGGTAAAACCGGTCGTTGGCTTCGGCGTAAACCTTGGCATCGACCAAATTTTTCTGGACGAGAAATTCGCCCCAGCTGTGATCGCTGTCGCCAGCAATGAGAGTGTTGTCTAGATCAAAAATCGCGAGGCGCACAGGTTACCTTCTTGAGCAAAATGAGGGGCTTAGTGGAGGGCGCTTAGCATAACCAGTGTGTTCTGGCGGCTCAACAAAGATTTAGCTTATCGCAACGGGTTATGAGGGGTTGCGGCTTTGAATAAGCCTGTTATAGTGCGGAAAAAGCTGTTCCACAGCGTAACATTTTGTAGGGATGACTCCCGTGATAGATAGCGATGGTTTTCGCCCCAATGTGGGTATTATTTTGACGAATGATCAGGGTCAATTGCTCTGGGCGCGTCGGGTAGGTGGGCAAGACGCTTGGCAGTTTCCGCAGGGCGGGATTAACGAGCGTGAGTCTGCAGAACAGG
>CAZZEV010000144.1:0-6849 GCA_964653305.1 uncultured Cellvibrionaceae bacterium
AGGGCGATAGTTCAGCAAAACTTACGCTACCTTTTTCGCGCGTCGCAGAATTTCACGGTGGTAAAGTTATTGGAATTACGGTGTTGCTTTTGCTCGTTTCTATTTGGGGTTTAAGCAAATTAGAAGTCGAAAACCGTTTTATTGATTACTTCCATTCACACAGCGAAATTTATAAAGGTCTATCAGTTATTGATAAACAGTTAGGTGGTACCGCGACTTTAGAAATTATTATCGATGCACCGAAAGTTGATGTTCAAGCGGTTGTTGCTACGGATACAGCTTCGGCGGAAGAGGATCCCTTTGCTGAACCTGCTGCTAGCACTTCACCTGCAGCACAAGATTCTGATGATCCTTTCGCAGAAGCCGCACCTGCTGGCGAAGACCAACCTAAGGCAGCAAAAAGTTATTGGTTTACTACTGGTGGTATGGATCAAATCAAACAACTACACGACTATTTAGAAAGCTTGCCAGAAGTAGGTAAGGTGCAATCCTTAGCGACTACCTATCAAGTAGCGAAAGACATCAACGGAGGCAAGCTGAATGATTTTGAATTGGGTGTTATGCGTAGCGCACTGTCAAAAGATATTCAAGAAATTTTGATTGCACCCTACTTGTCGGATGAAAAGCAGCAGGCGCGCATAACCCTACGTGTTAAAGAAACCACGCCTAATTTGCGTCGTGCAGAATTGGTTGAGCGCATCGGCCACTATGCGATCAATGAGGTGAAGCTGCAGCCAGATCAAGTACATTTCACGGGCATGTTAACGCTCTACAACAATATGTTGGCGAGCCTGTTTGAATCGCAAATCAAGACCATCTTTGTCGTTTTTATCTCTATTTTGTTAATGATGCTTGCACTGTTCCGTTCTTTAAGTATCGCCCTAATCGCAATATTCCCAAATATTTTGGCAGCAGGCATTGTGTTGGGCGGAATGGGTATCGCTGGGATTCCCTTGGATATGATGACCACGACTATCGCAGCGATTGTAGTGGGCGTGGGTGTGGATCAAGCAATTCAATACATCTACCGATTCAAAGAAGAGTTTGCAGCGTGTGGTAACTATATTGAATCCATGCATCGCTCACATGCCTCTATTGGCCGCGCGATGTTCTACTCATCAGCCACTATTGTGATTGGCTTTTCTATTCTCGCCTTATCGCAATTTATTCCGTCGATTTATTTCGGCGTATTAACATCCTTTGCGATGTTCACCGCGATCATAGGCACGCTTACGCTATTGCCCAAAACGATTTTGATGTTTAAGCCGCTGGGGCCTGAAACTAAACACTAAAACCTTCTCGGTATTGGGCGGCGATTTTAGGGTCGCCTACTTTGATGGCGAGCTTTTGGGTGTGAATGTCAATGCTGTGTCAAGCGTGACATTGCCAGTGTTCTACTCTTCAACCCACTCCCAGCGCAGTGGTTGGCCAAAATCGTCCAAAATCACTTTCTTTTTTGGGCGAGGTTTGAAGTGTTTGTGTTGTCTCTGCGGTTTGCGGCGCGCTTCAATGGCAGCTACTACTTCGGGTATGGGTGTCCGGTCTTCTGGGCTTTGGCCTTCAAAAAGGCTCAAAAGCGGCGCTTGTGCATAGGGGCGTCCGCTCAGTCCGCGCGGCACTTCAGCGACATTGCCGCCTTCTTGAATAAAGGCATCAATCTGCGCCTGCAGCTCCGCGTGCAATTCGCGTCTGGTTTTGGTGGGCTTCATGAGTCTCGATCTGTTAGGGAATATAAACGGCCATCTGGCAGCATAGCAGCCGCGCGACCGGCTCGGCAATCGCTTGTGGTCTAATTGCTAATGGGATTTCTCGCTTCTCTCTATGCGCTTTCTCGCTTTGAGGCAGCGCTTTGGGTAAACTGCCGCTCTTTTTGCGATCAGTTCGATTTCGATTCGGTAGGTATTTTCTTGTATCACCGCGCTTTCTTTACTGGGTTTCCCCCGATTAGGTTTTTATGACTCAGGCTAGTTTGAAAATCACCGAAATTTTTTATTCCCTGCAGGGCGAGTCCACCACGGTTGGCTTGCCTACGGTGTTTGTGCGCCTTACGGGCTGCCCATTGCGCTGCGGGTACTGCGATTCTGAATACGCTTTTTACGGTGGCGAGCGTCTTTTGCTAGATGACATTCTTGCCAAGGTCGCTAGCTTTAACCCGCGCTATATCTGCGTGACTGGCGGTGAACCTTTAGCGCAGCGAGAGTGTTTAACCTTGTTGCGTTTGTTGTGCGATGCCGGCTACCAAGTCTCTTTAGAGACTAGCGGTGCCTTACCGGTAGATGATGTTGACCCGCGTGTGGTCAAAGTGATGGATTTGAAAACGCCGGGTTCTGGTGAAGTAGGGCGTAACCGTTGGGAGAATATCCCGCTCTTAACGCCAAAAGATCAAATCAAGTTTGTGTTGTGCAGCCGCGAAGATTACGAGTGGGCGCGTTTTAAATTGGATGAATACCAGCTCGCCGAAAAAGTGTCTGATGTGCTCTTCTCCCCCAGCTTCGGCCAGATTAAGCCTCTCGAATTAGCGGAGTGGATTTTGGCGGATAATTTAAAAGTTCGCTTTCAATTACAGCTGCACAAAATTTTGTGGAACGATGTTCCGGGTCATTAAAATTTCTATTGTTTGTTTTTCGTTAGGTTTTGATTATGTCGCAAAAAAAAGCCGTAGTGCTTGTCTCAGGTGGTTTGGATTCTACGACGGCGCTTGCTATAGCGCGCAGCGAAGGCTACGACTGCTACACCATGAGTTTCGATTATGGTCAGCGTCATCGCGTTGAATTGGTGGCTGCAGAGCGTACGGCAAAAGCGATGGGCGCCATATCGCACAAGGTGATTAATTTAGATTTGCGCACTATCGGCGGCTCTGCGTTAACAGATGATTCGATTGCTGTGCCTGAACATGAAACTGCAGGAATTCCTATCACTTATGTGCCCGCTCGCAACACGGTATTTTTATCGATTGCCTTAGGTTGGGCAGAAGTATTAGGTGCGGAGGATATTTTTATCGGTGTTAATGCAGTGGATTTTTCGGGCTACCCAGATTGTCGCCCAGAATATATTGCGGCTTTTGAAAAAATGGCAAACCTTGCGACTCGCGCAGGCGCTGAAGGCGGCCAGTTAAAAATTCGTACACCGCTGATTGATTTAACCAAGGCTGATATTGTGAAGCTGGGTCTAGGTTTGGGGGTGGATTACAGCTTAACCGTATCCTGCTATCAGGCGAATGATAAAGGTGAGGCTTGCGGTAAATGTGATAGCTGTCGTTTGCGCAAAATGGGTTTTGAACAAGCTGGCGTTACTGACCCTACTCATTATGTAAGCTAATTTCAGGTATCTGTTGAAGTGTAAAACTGGTTTCTAATTGCTGTTCAAAATCGGCTATGGGAACTGGGCGGCCAAAATAATAGCCTTGGAAAACAGGGCAGCCGTTCAGTTCTAAAAAGTCTTTCTGCTCTTTGGTTTCTACGCCCTCCGCAAGCACATTTAAATTCATATTTTTTGCCATGGCGATAATGGTGCAAACAATAATGGCATCGTTAGGGTCTATGGCTATGTCGCGTACAAAAGATTGGTCAATCTTTAATTGATAAAGTGGCAGGCGCTTTAAGTAAGAAAGGGATGAATAGCCAATACCAAAATCATCCATTGCAAAATCAATCCCATGTGCTTGAAGTGCCTGCATCTTCTCGATACTTTGATCCACATTTTTAAGCAGTGAGCTTTCGGTTAACTCTAATTTTAAACGTTGTGAGTTAATCTGAGTCTCTTGCACTATTTTAAGTACATCATCCACAAAATTAGCTTGGTTAAATTGCACCGGGCTTACGTTTACAGACACCGTGAGTCTGTTGTAACGCGGGTGCTGGCTCCAAGCATTAATTTGTGCGCAGGCAAATTTAATAACATCTTTTCCTATGCCAATAATTAAGCCGGTTTGTTCGGCAACGGGAATAAAATCTGACGGTGGAATCCAGCCTTTGGTGGGGTGTTTCCAGCGCAATAATAATTCTGCGCCCAGTGCGCGGCCATTAGAGTCCACTTGAATCTGATAATAGGGAATAAGTTGATCTGCCAATTCATAGGCTTTGCGCAAATCGCTTTCGATAGTAGCGCGTAGTTCCAAACGCGATTGCATATGAGGGTCAAAAAAGCGAATTGCATTTCGGCCACTGTCTTTTGCTTGATACATTGCCACATCAGCATGGCGCAGCAAATCATCAATGGATGCTGTGTTACTGTTAAATAAATTTACCCCAATACTCATGGTGCAATGAAATACCGTTTGTTGCAGTGGATAGGGTAAATTAATTAATTCGTGTAATTGCTCGGCGCGGGTTTTGGCTTCAATAGCTGCCAGTTCAGCATATTGGCTGAGGTTGTCGAACACGACGACAAATTCATCACCCCCTAGGCGTACCGCTAAATCTGTGGAGCGAATAAAATTGCGAATGCGTTCTGCTACTTGAATTAAAAGCTGATCGCCAACGTGATGGCCGCGCGTATCATTGAGTAGCTTGAAATGATCGAGATCAATAAACAACAGTGCGGCGTGATGGCCAGAACGCGCACTCTGAGCGATAATTAATTTCAGCCTGTCTAACATCATGCGGCGGTTAGGTAGGCGCGTGAGTGGGTCAAAAAATGCTAAGTTGAAAATTTCTTCTTGATCTTTTGCGCGTCTTAATTCGCCTGATATTCGTTCTGCAAATATCAGTATCAATGACATAGCTTGCGCGCTCATAGTTAAGGGCTTCTCTCCCATTATAATTAAAATCCCAGTGGGATTGTCTTGTGCTCCAGCAATTGCCGCGCCCAAATAGCTTTTAATGTTTGCCATTTTTAGTATGTCATCATCTGGATAACTTTCGATCGCGTTATCTGACAAAAAACAAATGTCATTTTTTATAGCATCCGCACAGGGTGTGTTTTTTAGTGAGTAGGTAAAATTTGGCTGCTGCTGGCCATTTTTTAGATAAGTATGAGTGGTTGCGTTATAAGGTTCATCCCGATCTATGATGCTTATCATGGCGTGTTCTGCACCAATGGCATCGCTTAAGGCTTTTAATAGAATGGAAAAAAAATCCGGTTCTGATGCCGAGTCTATGGCGGCAGTTCTGAGTGCCGCATCTAGACGTTTCCGCTCGGTAATATCTTGAAAGGTTCCCTGCATAATTATCAGGTCTTCTTCCGAACTTAGGTTGCCTTGTGCGTGTAACCAGAAAATATTTCCCGCGACTTTCATGCGAAACTCTACGGAGAGTGGTGCCACTTGAGTAACACACTGATTTAGCGCTTGCCGCAGAGTTTTGCGATCTTCCACGACGACATGGGATGCAATAAATTTTTTGAGCTGCCCTTCAATCACATTACTGGAGAGTTGAAATAACTCTGTCATAGACTCGCTAAACGCATACTCATCGCTGTTTACATCCCAGCTCCAGTGAGCTACGCGCGCCATCAATTGCGCACGTTCAAGTCGCTGTTCACTTTGTCGCAGCGCAAAAGCAACTTGTTTACGTTCGTTAAGTTCTCGTTCCACTTGTTGGAGTGCGCGTCGTTGGGGTCCTAAATCTATATCAAGGCAATACATCTCTTTATCTTTGGGGGTTTCTATCAGCACATGATTGGAGTAGACCCAGACTTCATTGCCATCTTTATCTTGCAGCGGGATTTCACCAGAAGGAATGGCGTGGTCAAGCAGATGCCAATTTTCTATAGCCTCGTAAACGCCGTTGCGCATAAAGTCGGGAATAATTAAATCTTCCAATTTGCGCCCCATCACGTCCTCGGCTTTAAACCCGTAGAGCTCTTCACTTGCTCTGTTCCAGAAAATGACTTCGTGGTAACGGTTGTAGCCTTGCACAGCAATATTGGTAGTACTTTCAAAAATGTTGCGAAAGCGTTTCTCGTTGGCCAAATCGGCTTGGTGATCAAACATGCGTTTCGTGATATTGCGCGCTAGACAAATAAAGCGATCATCATCCCGTGTTTCGGCCGAACGTTTCGATATAGAAAGTTCAAACCAAACAGCGTTTGGATAATGCTCGTACTCAATGGTTTTACCTTGGGATATGCCCCAGTCGTCTGCTTCAGAAAGTGCCTTTTGCCAAGAGGCTAAAGCCTTGGGTGAAAAAAAATCAGACGTATGTTTGCCAAGAATAGTGTTTGCAGAAAAGGTATCTATGGGTGAAGAGCCGGTTGCGGAAATACAATAGCCGTTGCGATCAATTTCAAAGAGCAAATCGGGGATGGTTTGAAGAATGGCCGCAAGATGTTTTTGCTGTTCTTCACGCGCGATGTTCAATTCAACCAGTCGTGCAGATTTGAAGGCGATTTCAGCGCTGGCAATAGTGATCATTAGCCCAAGCAGAGTTAAGCCCGCAGAATAAAGCCAAATTAGGTAGTAGCTAATATGAATGTCGGTCACTGAGAAAGGCCCGAGCCCGTTAACCGTGGACCAAACGGCCATGAAGCTGAAGCCTATTGTGCAAATTGCGCTGCCCAATAGCCCGAGCCGCAAGGCTGCCCATGCAACGCAGATGAAGCCTGTGTAGACAATAGGAAGATGTAAGTCGTCACCGCCAAAGTTGTTGAACGGAAAGCAGATTAATGCCACCAGAAAGCTGACGGCTAAAATAGCCAGTGTCTCGGCTTTTTGGTTGCGGAGATTGGCCACGCTATCGGTTGTGATGCCGATTAAGAAAGGCGCTGCCAGTAATGCACCTAAGCTGTCGCCCATCCACCACGCGAGTAGAGTGTGTTGGTTGATATTGGGTATCTCAGTTGTTGTTATCAGTGAGATGCAGCCAATCGCGGCGGGAATCAGCATGCTGGTGATCGCAATCATGAAAAAAC
>CAZZEV010000144.1:6859-7478 GCA_964653305.1 uncultured Cellvibrionaceae bacterium
AGCAGTAGCGCTACTACGGGCCCTAGGGTGTTGCCAAAGGCAATCATGAAATTGGTGGCGAGGCCGGCACCGATGTAGGTATTAACGATGAGGGCACCAAGGAAAATGCCCGGCCAAACGTGTATAGACCAGCGGTAGAGTGCTGCTATGGCGATGCCTGTAGGAAGCCAGAAGAGTGTTACTTTTGATGCTGCGAAAGGCACAGACAGGCCCAGCCAGCCGGTCAAAGCATAGGCTGACATCAGGATGGCAATGCGAATCAGCCTGCTTGAATCAGGCACTAATATTCCCAGCTTGGGTGGAGCGAGCTGCATGTATTGCTCTCTGTGAAAGAGTGGTGTGTTCTAATTACTGAGCTATTGCTACTAGTAGGCCTTAGTCATCTTTTTATTGCACATTTGGGCTGTGCGAGGTGTTCGGGTGCAGATATCTAAAGATGTCTATAGGCAAGGTACTTTTCTAAAAATGCAGCGCCCTGTTAAATCATAGATTGGCTTTTGGCTTTTGCTTCAAATTTGATGCAAATCTCACTTAATTCTTTCGTGGCCTATGGGGTTATATTTCGGGCTGCTAGTTTGGCAAGCTGTATTTTAAATAATCAATCCCGATTTTTTCCTTT
>CAZZEV010000145.1:0-5783 GCA_964653305.1 uncultured Cellvibrionaceae bacterium
TCTTATTGTCTTGTGCATCTGCGTTAGGAGAGTTAACCAGTAGATGGCCGCTGTTGAAGATTTTTTTCAGCAGGACACCCGCATTATGCGTCGCGCAGTTTTGCATAAGCGTGCGATCATCGTCTTGTGCTGGGTCAAAGGTGGTCATAACCACGTCAGCCTCTTTGGCGCAGATTAGGCCACCTTCCATGGTTTTGGTGGACATGCCGAAGGCGCGAATCCAGCCAGCGCGTTTTAGTTCGCTGAGCGTGTGCAGTACCTGATGATGATGAATTAAGTACTCGTCGTTGCCATCGGAGTGAATCAGCACTACATCGAGGTAATCGGTACGTAAGCGGCGCAGGCTGCGCTCCACGCTCTTGCGCAGGGCGGTGGCTTCAAAGTCGAAGTTAGAGCTGCCATCACTCTCGTAATCGCGGCTAAATTCTTCGCCTGCTTTGGTGCAAATCACCCATTCTTTGCGCTCGCCTCTCAGCAGGTAGCCCAAGCGTTCTTCGCTCACGCCATAGGCAGGGGCGGTATCTAGCAAGTTGATTCCAAGATCGCGGGCACAGTGCAGCAATTGGCGCGTGTCTACATCGCTGGGGAGTTCAAAGGACTCAGGGTATTTCACACTTTGATTGCGACCGAGTTTAACGGTGCCCAAGCCAAGCCGGCTGATGCGAATATCCGTTTTACCAAGTTGTGTTTGGGGGAGCATTAGGGATGATCCTTGCTGGCTTGGGAGAGTGCAAAACTGTCTACACCGTAGGGCTCATCCATAGTTTCATCGTAGGCCTCTACCAAGTCTTCCTGCAGCTTCAGCATGAGCTGTTCTTCGGCGCTCATGGGAGCAGGAAATGCCAGCTCCCAAGGAGTTTGGGCTACGGGTGGCGTGGGCAGGAATCGGGTGAGTTCGCCATGCGTAGTTTTGGCGCTAGGTTCTATTCCAGCTTGCGCGAGTAACTCCAGTGCTTTATTGGCTAGGTTGGGCGCCAGAGTCAGCTTGGTCGGCCAACCGACTAGAACATTACTACAGCCCTTTGCTGCAGTGATAAAGGCGTTATCGGGGCGAGCAAAGTTGGTTTGCAAGGGTTCAGCGCGGTTGATCGGCAGAGTTGCCCACTCGGCGGCGCTAAAGTCTACCCAAGGGATTAAGTCGACCAGCTCGGTTTTAGCGGCTTCAATAAGTTCTTCGCTCGAAAGCGTCGCGCCTTGCTCAGCGAGCCTCCCGCCCAGATACCAGACTTGCTCCTGCTTGTTCAGGCTGTGACTGGAGATCGTAAGGCGGGGCGTAGTCTCTGCGCCCAAGCAGTGGCCAAAAAAGCTAAACGGGTGGCTGTGCTTCACCATGACTTGTTGCAATGGGCGTAACTGCATGGCGGGGCTTTCTAGCCCAAGCTGCGCCATGAGTGCGGCATTACCTTGGCCTGCGGTAAAAATGAAGCGTTTCGCGTGAACGTCAATACGCGTTTCGCCGTGTTGGATTTGAAGGTGAGCGCGCTCGGAGTCGTCTTTTTTGAGCAGGGTGTTGGTGCTATCCACGAGAAAGCAATTGCGTTCAACATTGTGCGCGAGGTTGGTAATGAGGCTGTGGGTATCGACCACAATATCGGCCAAGCGATACAGATTTCCACTGAACTCTTGTCCTCGCAGCAGCGGTGGGCGGCGGTCATCGGCCACCGCATCCACGCGGCCACGGGTGGCAATGCTCGCTAAAAAGCTGCTGAGTTTGGATGTAATACTGTCGCTCGACCAGAGAAAAAAGTGATCGCTCAGAATGCGCGTTGCGCGCAAATCTACATCGCCGTCGCCGCAGAGGCAGGCGCGCCAGTGCTGCGGCATATCGGCGATGGCTTCGGACGCCCCAGTCAACATACCGCTTAAGGTGTATTTCATGCCACCGTGAATCATGCCTTGCGATGCCATGGTTTGGCTGCTACCCAAAGCGTTGTTCTCGAAAAGTGCGAAATTAAAACCTTGGTTTTTGAGCCGATTCGCCAACCACAAGCCCGCCACACCGCCGCCGATGATGGCTATATCGAGTTCGATCTGAATGGGCGATGTGGTCATGGGGGCTGGTTAGATTTCTACCTGTGTACCCAACTCGATTACACGGTTGGTGGGGATATTAAAGTGATCCACCGCTGTACCCGCGTTACGCGCCATGGCGGCAAACAAATGCTCGCGCCACATGGGCATACCGCTTTCAATGGTTGCGACAGGTACAATTTTTTCGCGCGAGAGAAAGAACGAAGTTTCCATCATATTGAATGTTAGCCCTTTGGGTTCACAGGCCTTGAGCGCTTGAGTGATATCAGGTTGATTCATAAAACCAAAATGGATAATCACACGGAAGCAGTTGTTGCCCATATCCTCAACGTCGCAGGCATCTTTCATATCCACCCAGGGTGAGTTGGTGACATCCACGGTTAAAAATATTACCCGCTCATGCAGCACTTTGTTGTGATTGAGATTGTGTAGCAGTGCGTGCGGCGTGGCTTCTGGTGTCGCGGTTAAAAAGACCGCGGTACCGGGAACGCGGTGCGGCGGGCTAATAAAGAGCGAGGGCAAAAGCACGTTCAAAGGGACTGACGATGAGCGCAGACGATTAAAAAGAACCTCTCTGCCTCTGCGCCAGGTCAGCATTACAATCAACACTAAGGAGGCGATGAGTACCGGTAACCAGCCACCGTCAAAGAGCTTGATCACGCTAGCGCTGAAGAGCGCAATATCCACAATCAAAAACATGCTGGTGGCCGCAATACAAACCGCGATGGGTAGTTTCCAGCCATAAAAAATCACGAAAAAGGTGAGTGTGGTGGTGACTAACATATCGCCTGTTACCGCCAAGCCATAAGCAGAGGCAAGTGCGCTGGTTGATTTAAAGGTGACAACAATAAGCACCACCACCAGCAGCATAAGCAAGGTCACGCCGGGCAAATAGATTTGGCCAATTTCTTTGGCAGAGGTTTGTACCACTTTCAAGCGCGGTAAAAAGCCAAGTTGAACAGCCTGCTTGGTCAAAGAATAAGTACCTGCAATAGTTGCTTGCGATGCGATCACAGCGGCACAGGTCGCCAAGGCAATAACGGGGTACAGCGCCCAGCTAGGGAAGAGGTAGTAAAAAGGGTTCGCGATAGTCGCAGGATCTTTGAGGATAATGGCGCCTTGGCCAAAATAGTTGAGCACTAAAGATGGAAATACCAAGGCGAACCACGCGGTACGAATCGCGCTTTTGCCAAAGTGCCCCATATCGGCATAGAGGGCTTCTGCACCCGTAACTACGAGTACAACTGCGCCTAATACAAGGAAAGAGGCCATTCCGTGGTTGGTTAAAAACTCTACCGCGTGCAAAGGGTTTAGGGCGGTTAGTACTATGGGGTTTTGAATGATGCCGTAAATGCCGGAGATGGAAAGCACTAAAAACCACACGATGGTAATAGGCCCAAAAATGGCCCCAACTTTAGAGCTGCCGCCGCGCTGCAATGCAAAGAGACCAATTAACACGCCAACGGCAATAGGCACGATATAAGGCTTAAACGCGACTGTGGCTACTTCTAAACCCTCGAGCGCACCTAAGACCGACATGGCAGGGGTCAGCACGGCGTCGCCGTAGAACAAGGATGCACCCAGAACGCCAAGAACCAGTAAATAGGGCTTCCAATTGGGGTGATCTTTGATGGCTTCAAAGACTTTGGCGAGGAGCGCCATGGTACCGCCTTCACCGTGGTTATCGGCGCGCATTACAAGGGTTACGTACTTAAGAGTAACCACAAACATCAGTGCCCAAAAAACCGTTGAAAGGCCGCCTAAAACAGTGACTTCATTGAGTGGCATACCATGGTGGGGGCTGAAGGTTTCTTTGAGAGCGTAGAGTGGGCTGGTGCCTATATCGCCAAATACCACGCCAAGGGCGGCGACGGTTAAAGCGAGGTGTGAGGATTTGTGTGCGCTTGGCTGAGAACTCATGAGTTGATCTCGTACAGCAAAAAGGGGTGGGCATTGTGCCAGAGTATAGACGCTAAGCAACAGCCCAAAGCCCCTAAGGTCCTCTTTTAGCAGGGGAATTGATCTAACTCCTAGTGAATTTGGGGGCTCCGTGATTGAAACCTGTAGCAGGGGGGATTTGTATTGATCTTTATGCCTCTCTTTGACAGACTCCAAGCTAATGTCGATTTGTGAGTAAGCGCGATTTATGTCCCTCAAAATTATTGTTACCGATACCCAAAGCGCTCTGGGGCGAACCCTTGAGCACGATTTAGAGCGCGAACAATGTCAGCTTTTATCGCCCCAGATTCATTGGGAAGATGCGGTGAGTGCGCGCGAGTATTTGACGCAGCATAAACCCGATGTGGTTATTAACACACTAGCGTGGGAAGAATCGCCGTCCGCAGAGCAGCAAATTCTCCTCCCGATGGTTGCCGCCAATATCGCCAATGCCTGTGCCAGCTTGGGGGTGCCTTTAATTCATTTCTCAAGCTATCAAGTATTTGGTGCGGACAATAAAACCAGCCATAGTGAGAAAGATCTTCCCTCCCCACTAAGCTCCGCAGGCCAAGCGTTTTTTGCGGCGGAACAAGCAATCGAGCACAGTGCTGCCAAGTTTATTATTTTGCGCTTGGGCTGGGTTATCGGCAGCATTGGCGATAACCATCTCACTCGACTGCTTGGCGCTATTCAAAATCAGCAGCCAATTACGCTCAATACTCGCTTGCGAGGCGCACCTACAGTGCTTTCCGACGCTGTGCGCGTCTGTGTGGCGCTGGTCAAACAAATTGCCTGCGGAGCGGACAATTGGGGTGTGATGCACTATTGCAGCGGGGATGCGCTCAATGAAGCCGAGTTTGGTGAACAGTTAGTACAGTTATTGGCGCAGCAGCAACTCCTAAATCAAGATGCCAATTTCACCTTGATTGATGCTGTGCCCACAGATGAGCCCGTTAGTGCTGTACTTGGTTGTCGGGTAATTCGCGATGCCTTTGGAATACAGGCAAGATCTTGGCGGCCGAGCTTATTGCCGCTGGTGAAGCAGTGGTTGCATACGCATTCTTGAGCTTTTAATAACGCGTTCACTGGGTTTTATTTGCCTTAGTGAATACGCAATGATCTGCTAGAGTTGAAAGGATAATCGGTTTGAAGGTATGAATGATGCGCAAGCTTGGTTCTGGCTCCATTGGATTGCTCGCGATGTTTGTGCTCTGTGCTGTTATTGCGGTAGGCAGTGCTATAGCGGCTGAACAAACGTCCCCTATGACTGTTATTCACGGTGATCTTCCCCCTGATATCGCTCCCAAAAATGCCTATCGCGCAGCGCTCTATACGCTGCTTTTAGAGGCTACTCGGCCAGAATTTGGTGATTATCGGTTGCGTTCTTACTTTGAAGCAGAAGCTGCGCTCCGTAAGGCGCTACTTTTGAATGCGGGTGTTCAACTCAACATACATTTTGCCTCGCCAGGCACGCCAGTTGCCGCTGCTGATGTGATTCAAATTCCAGTTGATATCCAGCGCGGCCTTCTGGGTTATCGTGTTTGTTTAACAACCACCCAGAATAGTGCGCCTTGGGCGGCTGTGCGGGATTTGAAAACCTTAGAGTCAGTGCGTATAGGGCAAGTGGATTCATGGCCAGATTTTGATATCTATAAATTCAATCGACTCACTCTGTTAGGGACGCCCAGTTTTGATGGCTTGTTTGCGATGCTGTCCGCCAACCGCTTTGACTGCCAGATTGATGTCATCTGCAAAGCCAAAACCGTCAACGGCAAAAGCATCATGTCGCTAATGCTGTTGGCCGCCAGCCACGG
>CAZZEV010000145.1:5793-7392 GCA_964653305.1 uncultured Cellvibrionaceae bacterium
GGGGTGGATGAGGTAAGCACGCTTTATCGCGAGAAAAAAGTAAAGTACGCGAATCTTCGTATAGAGGAAACTCTCCTTATTTACTATGAGTTTCCTACTTATATTTATGTAAGTGCAAAACGGCCTGATATTGCCAAACGGTTGACCCGAGGGTTTGAGATTATTCAAAAAAATGGTCAGTTTGACAGGCTCTATGAGCAGTATATCGCGCAGGATTTGGCTGCGCTTAACCTGCCTGCAAGGCGGATTATTTGCTTGAAGTCGCCTTATACTGCCCTGGCTGGGCAGTGCTCGCAACAGCCTGCATTACCCGCTATTTACCACCCATAAAAAGCTATCCATAAAAAAACCGCGCATGTTGCCATGCGCGGTTTTTTTGTTTGGAGCTGGTAATTACTTAAACGCGCTGAAACACCAAAGTCGCATTAGTACCGCCAAAGCCGAAGCTGTTGGACATGACGCGGTTTAGTTTCACGTTATCTTTACGCTCAAGCACAATCGGCATTCCGACGGCTTCTGGATCCAAGGTGGTGATATTGGCAGAGGCGCAGATAAAGTCGTTTTCCAGCATCAATAAGCTGTAAATAGCTTCTTGCACGCCGGTGGCGCCCAAGCTGTGGCCGGTTAAAGACTTGGTTGAGCTGATCGGTGGGATCGCATCGCCAAAGGTCGCTTTGATCGCTTTCAATTCGGCCAAGTCGCCCACAGGCGTTGAGGTGCCGTGGGAGTTGATGTAGTCGATGCTGCCTTCAGTCGTCGCGAGAGCTTGCTTCATGCAACGCATAGCGCCTTCACCCGATGGTGCAACCATGTCGTAGCCATCTGAGGTTGCGCCGTAGCCAACAATTTCTGCGTAGATTTTTGCGCCGCGCGCTTTAGCGTGTTCGTATTCTTCAATGACCAAGCAGCCGCCGCCGCCGGCGATCACAAAACCATCGCGCTCAGCATCATAAGCGCGTGACGCTTGATCTGGGGTTTCGTTGTATTTGGTAGAGAGCGCGCCCATGGCATCGAAGAGTGCAGTGAGAGTCCAATGCTCTTCTTCACCGCCGCCCGCAAAAACGATGTCTTGCTTGCCGAGTTGGATTTGTTCAACCGCTACACCAATGCAATGTGCGCTGGTGGCGCACGCTGAAGAAATTGAGTAGTTAACGCCTTTAATTTTGAACGGAGTGGCCAAACAGGCAGAGGTGGTGCTGCCCATGGTTTGGGTTACACGGTAAGGGCCAACGCGCTTAACACCTTTCTCGCGAAGAATATCAGCTGATTCAACCAAATTCTCGGAGGATGCACCGCCTGAGCCCATAATAATGCCGGTGCGCTCGTTAGAGACTTGCTCTTCGGTAAGACCGGAATCAGTAATGGCTTGTTGCATGGACACGTAAGCATAAGCGGCTGCATCTCCCATAAAACGTAGAACTTTACGGTCGATCAATTCGGATAGGTCGATATCGATTGAGCCTGCAACATGGCTGCGCAAGCCCATTTCTTTGTAAGCTTCTTGAAATTTGATACCTGAACGGCCAGTGCGCAAAGCGTCTAACACGGCGGTTTTATCATTGCCCAAGCAGGAAACAATTCCCATACCGGTAACAACAA
>CAZZEV010000146.1:0-7315 GCA_964653305.1 uncultured Cellvibrionaceae bacterium
TGCCTTTTTGTAATCAGCAACCGTTATATACAACCTGACTTGAATGCCTGATTGTTAGCGCGAGCCATAGTAGCTCGCCCGAAGGGTAAACCACATGGATGTGGTTTATGAATACGAATGCATCATTATCACCTTAGCGTTTAAACACACCAGCCACTTTCCGTTTTCAGCAAGTGGCACCTCCCACTTTGCCCACAAATCTTAAAGTAGGTGGTTTGCATCAGCGCCCCTGCCGATACTCAAACCCACTCGCGGCACACCAATCGGTCTTCAAGGATGTTAGGAAAGTGTTGAGCTAAGACCATGGGATTAGTGTGCGCGGGTAAAGGTTAGACAAGCACCTGATCGGGTGTTTGTTACTCCACAACAATAATGATTTGGGTAACTAATAATGAATAAAATCCTTTCAAACTGGATGCGTCCTGCGGGGCGTTCATCTAAAAAACACTTTGCAACCCTAATGAGTGCCGCCTGCGGTTTGGCCTTAGCAGCCAGCGCAGATGCCGCCGTGCAACCCCTGTCAGTAAATGGCAACAAAATTCTTGCGGGTGGGCAACAAGCCAGCTTCGCGGGTAATAGCCTCTTCTGGAGCAATAACGGCTGGGGCGGCGAAAAATATTACACCGCTGGCACAGTGGCGTGGTTGAAGTCAGATTGGAAATCTAACCTAGTTCGCGCTGCCATGGGTGTGGATGAAGGTGGCGGCTATTTACAAGATCCCGTTGGCAACAAGAATAAAGTGAAAACCGTAGTAGACGCGGCTATCGCCAACGATATGTATGTGATTATTGACTGGCACACACACCACGCCGAGCAGTACACCAACCAATCCATCGCCTTTTTTCAGGAAATGGCACGCACCTACGGCAACACCAACAATGTGATTTATGAAATTTATAACGAGCCGCTGGATAACGCATCTTGGAGCGGCACCATCAAGCCCTACGCGCAACAAGTCGTTAATGCTATTCGCGCCATCGACCCAGACAACCTGATTATTGTGGGCACGCGCACCTGGTCACAACGTGTAGACGAAGCTGCCAACGACCCGATTGCGGGCAATAATATCGCTTATACCCTGCACTTCTATGCGGGTTCACACGGTCAAGGTGTACGCAATTACGCTCAGACAGCACTGGATAGAAATGTTGCCATTTTCGTGACCGAATGGGGTTCCGTAAATGCCAATGGTGATGGCGGCGTGAATTACGGTGAAACCAACGCCTGGGTAGACTTCATGAAGCGCAACAACATCAGCCACGCCAACTGGGCGCTGAATGATAAGGCGGAAGGCTCAAGTGCATTAACCGGTGGCGCAAGCGGAAATGGCGGCTGGACTAACAATCAATTAACCGCCTCAGGCGCCTTCGCCAAAGACATTATCTCCAACTGGGGCGGTAGCGTTACACCACCAACGCCAACCTGCACGGAAGTCGCTTTACCCAACACCCTTCAAGCCGAAGCCTATTGCGAGATGAGCGGTATTAAAACCGAAGCTACTTCTGACGCTGGCGGTGGCCTAAATGTGGGTTACATAGAAACCGGCGATTGGATGAAGTATGACGTTGATGTTCCAACCGCAGGCACCTACACCGTTTCCTACCGTGTAGCAGCTGCAGCGGGCGGCGTGATTCAGCTGGAAAAAGCGGGCGGCACTCCCGTCTATGGCACAGTTAATGTTCCAGGCACTGGCGGTTGGCAAACTTGGACTACCGTTTCCCATACCGTGCAATTAGCAGCAGGCAAACAAAGCCTCGGCATTGCGGCAAAAATCGGTGGTTTCAATATTAACTGGATCAAAGTAGAAAGCTCTGGCTCAAGCTCAAGCAGCTCGTCTAGCTCTTCATCGCCATCCACCACCCCAATTGCGACCGTACAAGCAGAGAGTTTCTCGCAAATGAGTGGCGTACAAACCGAAGGTACCAGCGATGCGGGCGGCGGTTTGAACGTGGGCTACATAGATGCGGGAGATTGGCTGTCTTATGCGGGAACACCTATCACCATCCCAGAAACCGGCACTTACACCGTGGAATTCCGCGTGGCGAGTGCTGTAGGTGGTGGCTCACTGAGTTTTGAAGAGGCGGGTGGCGTACCTTCTTATACCACCCTCCCCCTACCTAACACCGGTGGCTGGCAAAATTGGACGACGGTGAAGGGCACCATTACCCTTACTGCAGGTGTTCATAGGTTTGGTATTAAAGCCAACAACGGCGGTTGGAATATCAACTGGTTCAGTATTACCAAAGGTGTGAAATAACAGGTGTTACGTAACGAGTAATTGATCCGACGACAAGGATGTCTTCACCTGCTTTTATTTAGTTTCCTGTCCTGTTTTTATCTCCTGCGCCGCGCGGTGCTGAATGCGAAACTCCGAAGGTGTTACACCCGTTACCCGCTTAAAAAAGCGGTGAAATGCCGATTGGCTGTTAAAGCCAGATTTATAAATAATATCTAAAATCGTATCGCCCTTAGCATCGTCGGCAGTCAATAATCGTTTGGCTTCTTCAATGCGATAGCCATTAATAAATTCAAAAAAATTTGACTGGTAATGTGAATTGATAATGGCGGAAACATCCCGCGCACGTAAACCAATCTGCTCAGCAAACCGCTCCAAATTAATATGCCCTTCCAAATAAAGTTTTTGCTCGTGTATGGCTCGCTCAATAACCTTAATTTTTTCATTAAGGTGCGCAACCTCAGCAACTTTGACTACATCACCCACCGGCACTACTTGCATTAACTGGCGGGTATTAATCAAACCAAACGCGAAGAGTACATTTACCAAAACCACCGTAAAATAATTATTGAGTATGCCCACCAAATCATTCAATTCACCGCTGATGTAGCCGCCCAAAAAATAACCCACAAACGACCAAAGCCAGTGAATAAAAAAACCGCCCAACACAATTTCTGCCCAGCGCAATTCTTTGCTAACAATCATGGAATACACTTGCTTTTGACGCTGACGTAACCGATATTCCGTGTAAAAACAGGCGAGCACATAAATCAGCGGTGAACAACGCACAATCGCCCATACAAATTGAATGGCGGCTTTATCGAGCGGCGCAAGACTCGGCCAGTTCCAAGGCAACCACTCAATCACATTTACTTTCAAAATGACTATAAGGCTCGCAATAAAAATCGCTGGGAAAATGTGAATAAGATGGCGCCATTGTTTAATCACAATCGTTTCCGAGAGCGAGCGCAAATAAAAATACAAACAAGGCCCCTGCAATAACAAACAGGCAGACAACACTGCCGGCACCAAGCTCCAAGTCGCTATATCCATGGCTTGAAAATAGCCGTTCCACGTAACAAGGGTTGCAGTCAGCGTGCCTGCCACTAACAGAAAAAAGAGCGATAAAAAATTGCGCGCTTGCGCTTGCTTGCTGGGCAGGAGTTTAAACAGTGCACTGAGGAAAAGTGATTCAACTATGGTTAACAGCAAAATAACTTCATGAAGATTGAGAAAAATGTTTTTCATTTTGATGGGTACCGGCGCGAAATGGCTGGGATCTAAGCTAAGCACTTAGTCTGCCTGTTATGGTTTTAAATCATCATAGCAGTTGCAGTGAACCCTCGCCTATATTCGCTAAGCACATTCCCGCATAAAAACCTTTCATCAGTCATCTTTTTTAACACTAAGTCACCTGAAAGCTGATGCATTTTTGTAGCGGTATTTTTTAAACGATCCGAACTGATTTTTACTTAAAAACACAGTGTTTAGCGTAGTCCTTAGCCTCATTTAAAGACCAATCGCCTTTCGGTTTTTCTTCCATGTTTTCGCACCATTCTGGGCTACCTACTTTGGGGGCGCAGGCGTTTAAAAGTGCTGTAGCTATAAGAGCCAATAAAATATTCTTCATAGATTTCTTCACAGTTATAGTTTTCCTCGCGATTTATGAACTTATTCAGGCTAAAAGATTAAAGACTTTTTTGACTATTAATCAAATCAATTAAATGCTCGGCTAAATGATCGTAGACCACGCGAATACGTGGATTAGAGCGCAGCTCCAGTGGTGCCGTTAGCCAAATCTGGGTATCGGGTATCCAATTTTCCGGTAACACCCGTACCAACTGCGGGTAGCGCGCCGCTAATAAGGCAAAACCAAAACCTATGCCCATTCCATCCAACATGGCATGCCAGCATACCAACTGATTATCACAGCGAATCGCAAAGGATTCGCGGGTTAACTCAATACCCAGTGCGCGGGTGCTGTTCACTATGGCTGGATTTTTGTCGTAACCAATCCAATCGAACTCGCCCATAGTGGCGGGCGAGAAAGGAATGTTTTTTCGCTCCAAATAGTCTCTGCTCGCGTATCCACCCATTTTCAGGCCGCCTAAATGGCGCGCCACCAAAGTATCTTGCAGCGGTTTAGTCATGCGGATGGCGATATCTGCTTCGCGCTCCAGTAAATTGTCCAAGGCATTATTCGCAACAATTTCGAGCTGAATATCGGGATATTTGTAGCGCAAGCTCGCCAATATGGGCGGCAATAAAAATGTACTGGTGCTTTCACTGGCCGTAATCCGCACCGTACCCTTCAGCGATTGACTCTGCCCCGATGCCGCCAACTGCAGCGAATGCGCCGCCTGCTGCATTTGTTTGGCGGGGTAAACCAAAGCCTCGCCCGCTGCGGTTAGCACACTCCCACGCGCGCCGCGGGTAAATAGAGCCGCGCCTATTTCGGCCTCTAAGGCTGCTATTTGCCTACTCAAGGTAGGCTGAGTTGCACCTATAGCCTCTGCCGCACGCGCCACAGCACCGTGTTCAACCACCGCTAAAAAAGCTTGAATCAAGCTCCAGTCAAAATTTAACCGATTTGAGTTATCCAATTATGCATAGCTCCTATGCCGCTATCGATATTGTTGCGGGCGGCAAACGCGCCCAAAATGAACCCATCGAAACCAATTAATTTAAAACAAACAGTTCAAAACGAAATTCTTTTTAACAAGACTTCACCCACAAAAGGAAAAGACCATGCACAGTATTTATAGCGAATTAATCACATCACCTTTTGCGCTATCACTGATTCTGTTGCACCTAGTGGTGCTTGCACAATGCGCAATCAAACTCGTCGATTACAAGTTAACGAAACAACAGCTGAAAAGTTTGACTAAGTAAACCAAGAAATATCACAACCAACATATTTTTCTATTTGTAAAAGGATCATCCCATGAAATCACTGTATCGCTACTTTTTAAATGCACCTACCACCTTAACGCTCATTTTACTTACGCCAGCCGCATTTTTATTTAATTTATGGGCGTCTAAAACTTTGACGGCAAGTTACATAGCATCCAAGTTTCCGGCTCCCTATTTTGTAGCGCAATTGTCGTTCAACCCTGAACAATTAAAAGCGTGGTACAGCTCACTCATTGAACTGGGTACTTTTGATGTGTACGTGCGAACACAACACATAGATTCACTGTTTATTTTATCCGTATTGATGTTACACGGCTTTGCATTAGTACTGATATCGCGCATGTTTGCGGCCAACACTAAAGGCAGAAAAATTATGGTGATATGTGCGTTAATATCAACCATTGCACCTATTGCCGATCAATTGGAAAATCTGGTGTCTTATGTAATGCTCGCCAACCCAAGAGATTTTGCAGACAGTTTAGCCTACATTTATTCCAGCTTTGCCGCGATTAAATTTGCATTTTTTGTCTTTGCCTATGTTACCGCACCTGTTGGCTTAATCGCAGGCTTGATTAGTATGATTATACGTAGCAAAAAAACGCCTATGATCAGCCAACACGCATAAAAAATATTACCCAACAAATTTTATAAACCCACTTACTCTCAAAAAGGAAATCTTCATGAAAAAAGTTAAACACATTATCGCGGCTGCTTCATTTTTAACTGCATTCATCAGCCCAAGCCTATTAGCCGCAGAACTTGTCGTTGTGGTGGATAACATTAAGGAAGTTCAAGGCAGCCTTTACGTTTCGCTCTACAACAAAGAAGCCAGCTTTGACAGCAATGAAAATGCCGTAAAACGCGAAAAAGTCAGTGTTGATAAAACCACCATAACCCTTAACTTGGGCGATTTGCCTGCGGGCGAATATGCAGTAAAAGCCTATCAGGATGTGAATGATAATGGAAAAATAGACTTCACCACTATGGGGCCACCAAGCGAACCTTTTGGTTCTAGCAGCAAAAGTAAAGAGTTAGCGCCATCAAGTTACAAGGATGCTAAATTTACCCTGGATAAAAATTTGCAAATTCAGGTTCATCTTCTGAAATAAAAAAATGCCGGAGCCACATTAGTGTGTAACTCCGGCATTTTATATGCGATGAATAATTTTGAAATTAGCGACTACGCTGACGCACAGCTTCAAACAAGACCACACCGGTTGCAACAGATACATTCAAACTGCTAACTGTACCCGCCATAGGGATATTAATTAAATGATCGCAAGTCTCTTGGGTTAAACGGCGCAAACCATCGCCCTCTGCGCCCATTAGAATGCCGATATTGCCGGTTAAATTCGCTTGGTAAACCGAAGCATCCGCTTCGCCCGCCGCACCAAATAACCAAACACCTTTTTCTTGCAGCTTTTTCAAGGTGCGCGCGAGATTCGTTACGGGAACCAGTGGCAACACTTCGGCAGCACCGCAAGCAACTTTGCGCGCAACGGGCGTTAGGCCGACAGATTTATCCTTGGGCACAATCACCACATGCACTCCCGCCGCTTCTGCAGTGCGCATACAGGCACCGAGATTATGAGGATCTGTCACGCCATCCAAAATCAATACAAATGCAGGCTCGTTCAAATTCTCGAGCAAATCGAATAAAAACTTTTCATCGTGAATTTCACCCGGCGTACAAACAGCGACAACACCTTGATGATTTTCATCACCCACCATTTCATCCAGCTTTTTGCGATCAACGATTTTGCAGCTGATCTCATTGCTTTGGGAAAGATGTAGAATTTTGGTAAGACGCTGGTCATTGCGACCCTGCACCATAAACACTTCTAGCACACGTTGCGGTGCGCTTTTCAATAGAGCTTGCACCGAGTGCAAGCCAAAAATATTTTCATTTTTCAATTTAGTTACCGATATTTAAAACAAATCATCCTGCGTTTTTAGGCTCGCTCCCAAGCTCTAGCTTGGGAGTGTATATATGCATTCCCAAGCAGGAGCTTGGGAACGAGAAATTTCTTAAAACAAATCATCCTGCGTTTTGATTTCATTGCTGGGGCATAGCCAAGCATTAATCCTTGCTTTTAGATTTACCCAGCGCTTTTTTAACAGCAGCTTTCGCCTTACCAAGGAATGACGAATCCGCTGGTGGCGCAG
>CAZZEV010000147.1:0-2322 GCA_964653305.1 uncultured Cellvibrionaceae bacterium
AAAACCTATGGCGATTGGCACTGGCGCCTACACACAAGAAGCCACCACTATTTTAGGTTTGTGTGGCTTGGATAAATATATTGATACCATCGTAGGTGCAGACCAAGTTAAAAATCCAAAGCCTGCGCCAGACACGTTTTTGCTCTGCGCAGAGCTGCTTGGTATTCCTGCTGAGAAATGTGTAGTGTTTGAAGATTCAAAGTTAGGTTTACAGGCAGCAGCTTCCGCCGGTATGGCGGGTGTGGATGTGTTAGTTGTCCATGCAATCGAAAACGATTATTTTTTGTAACTTCATAAAATGAAGCGCTTTAAAAGGCTTCATTTTTTATTGAGAGTTTCTCACCGTAGATACCGCAATACTTGCCCACCAAAAGGTTTATCTAAATAAGCTTCTGTTTCCGGTTTGTGTTGGCTGTGTGCAAAGCCTAACTCAATCATCTTTTTGCTAAAGCGCGCGTGATTTCCTCGGCCCGGATCTACCACAATAATTTCGCAGTGTGCGGCGGCGTGTTGTTGTAAAAAGTTTGCGAGTAAATCCACGTGTTCGCTTTCGTATAAAAGATCGCTGCCAATAATTACGTCAAACTTTCCCAAACTACTTTCTTCATCTGCCCAGCCTGTGCGCACAAAAGGTATGTGTTCGCCGTGGTTGAGCTTTACGTTTTCATCGAGAAAGTTGCCCACTTCCGGGTGGTAGTCTGTAGCGGTGATATCGGCGTTGCGGTTATTGAGCAGGTGGCTGGCGAGGGCTATGCCGCAGCCCACTTCTAAAATACGTTTATTGGCGATATCAAAATCCAGCATGCGATGCGCGAGCACTTGGCCGGATGCCCACACAATTCCAAATAGCGGCCATGCAGCAGACGAAATACCGAGATCGGCAGCCTCATGACTGTCGTCAGAGAATTCTTGATTGTCGCGCAGGCTGCGCAGATGAATATCTATGTCGCCAAACTCGATGGTTTGGTAGCGAAAGCGTAGCGATGACATGGCCTTAACTCTAATAGTTAGGCGCGGCTGGCAACATCGAGTCTGGTTCGCTACGCGGGGCGCTAGGATACAGTGAAATGTAATTTCGTGTTGGGAGAATTTGTTACCCACCATTTTTGATTTGAGTGACTTGGATTAAGATGTTGCGGTGATATTGAGATCGCGAGTAACTATTTAATATTAGGGCAAATATTAGGAGAGGAAAAATAATGAGCTTTGGGATTAAGACTAAGGAATTACAGGGGGGATATATACCTAACGCAAGCTGTACAAGTTGTAATACCGCTGCTCTACGCAATATTGGCACCATTAAGCTGTTTCATATTTGGTGGATACCCATGTTCCCTTTCTGGGCAAGTGCAAAAGTTAAATGCGCTGCATGCCAGAATATTATTAAGCTTAGAAATGCATCTGAAGACGTACGTCACAAGGCCAATTCTGTAATTACCCTGAAGGCAATTTTTAAGTCGTGTTGGGGTTTATGGCTTGCCATTGTTACTTTAATAGTTATGTATATTTTTGGCACTTTTCTTCTTCAAGAAAAACGTGATTTCGTAATGGCACCACAAGTGGGCGATATCTATGTAGCTAAAATTGATGAGTTTGTGATTGATGCGGCGGAAAAAGATTCCCGTTACGGCATTTTTAAAGTGGTAGATGTTAACGGCGAGAAGATTAAGCTAATAGTTTCAGGTAAAACCTATAGCGATATGAAAGGCGTACGCAATGCGATCATTTCAGATAGTAAGCAGGCCGAATTTTATAGTAACGTACAACTTGACTCTGACGTTACTGTATTAATGTCAAAATTTGAAGCCGGTCGATTTGAGGATGTTCAACGTTAATTTTTTGTTTATCTACTGAGCAAGCCCCGCAGTTTTTCACAAAGAATTTGCGGGGCTTTTTTTGTTTGTCTAGGACGCCCACAACCGCATAGGGTATTATGCCGTTTTACAAATTGCGGTTGCTCCTGACGAGCACAATAACACCTAGAGAGTTCACTATGACACAGGTAAACGGTGCGAAGCTGAGTGTTTCGCAAACACATTTCGGACAAACACCCACAGGTATGGCGGCAGAATTATTTACCCTCATCAATGCCCAAGGTATGGTGGTTAAGATCACTAATTTCGGCGGTATCATTACGGAAATTCATGTGCCGGATAAACACGGTGTATTTACTGATGTAAATCTTGGTTTTGATAATTTCGCAGATTATTTGCAAAAAGACGTTCCTTATTTTGGCGCCTTGATTGGTCGCTTTGGCAATCGCATTGCCAATGGAAAGTTTACCCTTGACGGCGAAACCTATTCATTAGCGACTAACAATGG
>CAZZEV010000147.1:2422-7304 GCA_964653305.1 uncultured Cellvibrionaceae bacterium
TTTCCCTGCTTGCGAGTTAAAGCTAAGCGTATAACCAATGGTGGACTTTTTACTTTTTAGACCCAAAGATTTTATAATAATTGGGTGGTTAGTTCTTACAACACACTTGCCGCTGCTACGTGACAATATAGTCGCGGTATTCAAGTTGCCGTTTTTCCAATCAATATCCACCACAAAATTACCGCGCGCGACTAAGCCCGTCACCTTTCCGGATTTCCATGCTGATGGCAGGGCAGGTAAGAGGTGAATTTCGTTGTTTTGGCTTTGCAATAACATTTCAATGACACCCGCAGTGCCTGCAAAATTACCATCAATTTGAAAGGGTGGGTGTGCATCGAATAAGTTGGGGTAAGCACCGCCATGACCTGCATAGGGATTATCTTTCTCTTGTGTTAGCCGCAACATATTTTTAAATAAAGTGTAAGCGTGATCGCCATCTAACAAGCGCGCCCACATATTCACCTTCCACGCCAAGCTCCAGCCGGTGCCATCATCACCACGCAATTCCAATGTCTTTTTGGCCGCGTCTGCTAAAGCAGGTGTAGCCAACGGCGAAATTTCATGGGCGGGATGCAATGCGTATAAATGCGACACATGGCGATGATGAGGCTCCACTTCTTCAAAATCTTTATACCACTCTTGTAGCTGACCTTTGCTGCCAATTTTGTAAGGCAATAATTTTTCTTTGCTTGCGATTAATTTTTTTCTAAAGGCTTTGTCAGTATTTAGAATTTCGCTTGCCGTAATGACATTGCCGAACAAATCACCAATGATGGCTATATCCATGGTGGCGGCTACAGTGATGTTGCCTTTTTGCTGTTTGCCCTCTTTATCGGTGTAGTAGTACACATTTTCAGGGGATGTAGATGGCATGGTAATTAAATGGCCATCTTTATCGGTTTGCAGCCACGCGAGACTAAACTCTGCCGCACTTTTTAGCAGAGGATAAACTTGTTCTAGATATTTTTTGTCGCCGGCGAATTGGTAATGTTCCCATAAATGACGGCTCAGCCAGCTTGCGCCCATGTACCAGTTGGCCCACATAGGGTCAAGCTTGCCGAGTTCGCCTACCGGATTTGACGTTGCCCAAATATCTGAATTGTGGTGTACCACCCAACCCGGTGCACGATAAAATGTTTCTGCTGTTTCTTTGCCATTAATTGCTAGGTTATGAATTAAATCATTCAGCGGTGAAAATAATTCCGAGAGGTTCGCACTTTCAACCGGCCAGTAATTCATTTGCACATTAATATTGGTTGTGTAGTTGCTGCTCCATGGCGGACGAACTTCTTTATTCCATATGCCTTGCAAGTTGGCTGGTGCATTCGGTGTGCGCGAAGAAGAAATTAATAAGTAACGCCCAAACTGAAAATACAGTGCTTCCAGTGCATGGTCAGGCTTTCCTGCGGTGTAATCCGCTAAGCGAACATCTGTCGGTAAACGAGATTGGGCAGAAGGGCTGTCTGGGTTAATCTGCAGAGAGACACGATCAAAAAAATGATGGAAATCTTTTACGTGTTCATCGAACAATTGTTCATAGGTTTTTCCATTGCTGTTTTCCAAATAGTTCTGCACTAATTGATGTTCATCTTTGCCTTGGCTGTTAGGGCATTTATCAAAGCCGTGAAAACTGGTCGCAGCGGATAGCACTAAAATAACTTCAGATGCATTGCTGATAGTAATTTTATTCTGTGCAATTGAAAGCTGGCCATCTTTAACAATAGGTTTTACCGCCAATTCAAAGCGCATGCCTCTGCATGCATCTTTTTCGTCATAGATAATGGGTTCGCGTTTTGCGCCAAAATAACTTGGGTCAACGTGAGAGGGTGCTCTGCCCTTTAGCAATAAACTTTCCGTGGTGGTAGAGCTTGCGTAGCGCAGTGGGCTTTTGGTGCTAGCGGTCAATGAAATCTGATTAGCTTTATCGGCGGAGATGCGCACTACAATGGCTTGGCTGGGCGCAGAGGCAAATACTTCGCGTTTGTAATTTACTCCATTCACCTTAAAGCGTGTTGTTGTTAAACCATCGCGTATGTTTAAATCGCGCGCATAATGACTAGGGTCACCAACAAGTGTTTGCGAAACTTGCAAATCGCCCAAAGGCAAATAGCTCTCGGTAAAATAGCCCTGCATATTCTTAACAATTTCGCTGGCTCTTACATAGTCGCCTGCTGTTAATGCTTCGCGCGCTGGCGCCAAAAACTCATAAGCTTTTGGGTTCACATTTTTTGCGACAGGCCCACCACTCCAAAGCGTGGCTTCGTTGAGCTGGATAAGTTCTTCGTTAACTCGGCCGAACACCATTGCTCCTAAACGACCATTGCCTACGGGTAGCGCCTCTGTCCATTTATCAGCGGGTTTGTCGTATTGCAAAACTAAGGGGTTAGGTGTTTCTTGAGGCGTTTGAGCGGCAGCAAATGTTGATGCCAGTAGACATAAGAAAATAAAAGTTTTCATCATTTGAATACCCGTCAGGTTATCACTGCATATCTATTTTTAGAGTTGTTAAATTGTCGTACAAATACCGATAGTAACCTCAATCAGTTTCAAATTGCTAAATATTTGAAAGGCAAAAATAAAAAATCCCCAGCGCATAGTTGATGCGGTGGGGATTTTTATCTATTAAAAATAACCTTATTTCTTAATGCCTTCTACATGCAGTTGCAATTTCACAACTTGAGAAGCTGGGCCCAGATCCATTTTTACGTTGAAGTCTTTTAACTTAAGTTCGGTGGTGCCTTCAAAACCTGCACGGTAGCCATCTTTAACCCATGGGTCTTTGCCTTCACCCACTTTTTTAGCGGCGATGGTTACGCTTTTGGTAACACCATTTAGAGTGAAGTCGCCCACCACATCGAAACTGGATTTGTCGGCACCGACTACAACTTTTTTACTGACAAAAGTTGCTTTAGGAAATTTTTCTACGTTTAAGAAATCTGCGCTGCGCAAATGCTTATCGCGCTCAGCGTGATTTGAGTTAACGCTGTTGGTGTCGATAGTTACGCTCACTTTGCTCGCTTCTAGTTTGGCAGGATCGTAAGAAAAATCGCCTGCAAAAGTATCAAAGCGGCCGGTTAATACGCTGTAGCCTAAGTGTTGAATTGAAAAGTTAATGGAAGCGTGCGCGCCTTTGGTGTCGATGGTGTAGTCATTTGCAAGTGCAGGCAAGCTCATTAAACCAATGCTGCTAATGGCCATTGCTGCGAGGTGTTTTTTGGCAAACATCATATATCTCCTAAAAAGGTATGGTAGAAAGGATAAATTTTAATCTGCCCTATCGGGTGGTGTTAGGGCGGCTGGTTTTAACATTCTTACTAAAGTTTTATCGCGTTTAATAAAATGGTGAAAGAGTGCAGCTGCTGCATGCAAAGCAACAATACCCATTAAGCCCCATGCACAATATTTATGAATAGCGCCCATAAGATCGACATTGTTGGCAGAAAGTTCCACGATTGAAGGAACTGAAAACAACTCAAAAAAGGCAGCACCAGAACCTTCGGCAGTTGTAATTAAATAGCCGCTGATGCAAATGGTAAATACTCCAAGGTAGAGCAAAATCTTAACAATTTTGGCTGCCAACAAATTACTTTTGCTGATGGTGGGTATGGTATCGGGTTCGGTACTGCTCTTGCGCCAAAGTAGGCGTAGAAGCATGAGGGCAAACACAAGTAGACCGAGTGCTATGTGCAACTCTGGGCCGCGATGATACCAAGGTGAGTAGTAATCTAAGCCTCGCATATAAACGCCTAGACCAAATAAAAAAATAATTAGCGGGGCACACACCCAGTGCAAAATAATCGTAATTAGGCCGTAACCCGATTTTGAATCTTTCAGCATGTGCATATTCCATTGGTTGTGACGTTTATTAGCGACTTCGAGTTTTTGCTCACCCGTGTCAGCGAAGAAACATAGCAGCATTTGTTTTAAATTGCAGTAGCGAGCTTTTTGGAGTATCGGCGGTGTTGGTGGCTCGCGAGGGTGCCCTGCATTCTTATGTCTGCCTATCTCATTGAATTGCAATGAATTATTTTTATATTCTAATTTTTAGTTTTCAGTCAAAACATGAATCCATCAATATTTTAGTGTGAAGCCATCCAAATTTTGGTGTGAGTTTCGCAATATTATTTACAGGATTTTAGCTATTAACTGGTCGCTTTATGCCTCGCTCATCGATTGCGACATACACAAACTCACCCTCGGTGACTTTTAGCCGATGATGAGTTTTGAAATCTTTTATCCAGACCTCAATGCCCACACGAATAGAAGTGTTCCCTATGGCGCGTAAAACCGAGTAACAACTCACTAAAGAACCTACAGGAACAGGGTGTAAGAATTTCATGCTGCTCACAGCGACAGTTGTTACGCGCCCATGCGCGATTTCAATCGCAAGAATGGCACCAGCAATATCCATTTGAGATAAGAGCCAACCCCCAAAAATATCGCCTAATGGATTTGTGTCGGCTGGCATAGAGAGTGTTTGCAGTGTCAATGTGCCTTGCGGTTGGTCAGTCGTTGTCATAGTGAGTAGCTCTTGTTGCTGTAATTAGGCGAAGGGACGCCCCATCAAGTGCAGCACAAGAATGACTATTGCGCCAATCGAATAGGCTGTGAATTTTAGCGCCCCATAAAACCAAAAAAGCCAATTGCGTATGCAACTGGCTTTTTTGGTTTTTGCACGGTGCAAAAAATTAAGCTTCGTTACTGGGTTTACCAATAGTCGCTAAAATTCCACCGTCTACATAAACGATTTGGCCGGTGACAAAATCGCTCGCTTTTGAGGCGAGAAAAATGGTTGCACCTTGCAAGTCATCTGGGTCACCCCATTTACCCGCCGGTGTGCGGTTGATAATAAAATCATTGAAGGGGTGGCCATCTACACGAA
>CAZZEV010000148.1:0-7117 GCA_964653305.1 uncultured Cellvibrionaceae bacterium
CGGCTTGATCGAAACCCTGTTGCGCAGCCCGCTCGGCTTCTTGGGAAGAAATTAAGGCCTGGCGGAAAATGGTGTCATCCAAGCGCACGAGCAAATCGCCTTTTTGCACTTTATCGCCGTTATCTTTTAATACTTGCACCACAATCGCAGAGACTTCCGCGCGTAAATCCGCTTGTTTTTTAGCTTGCAGCGAACCTGAGATAATTGGGCCAGAGGCGATGCGGCCTGCCGAAATTTTCACAAGATCTTCTTGCACAATCATCATGGCGGGTTTGGTATCGGTTGTGGGGGTATTTTTAGGTGCGCCGCCGCAGCCGGCCAAAATGGCGATTATGCTTAGTGTGAGGAGCGTTTTGTTCGGCATAGCTATTCCTTAATATCTACTAAATAGGTCGAGTAAAAAGAGTGTTCTGGTGGCTTGTGCATGAGTCTAGGTGCTTAATGTCAAGGGGGGTGACTATATGTGTTTTGTAGCGTGCTAAATAGGGATAAGTGTCATTTGTTGATATGTTTCCTTAATTGTTTATCCCTTCTTAACAATCAGAGATATACCCGTTCATACCTTGGACGTTGCTAAACCAGATTTGGATTCACCTATTCCTATTTTGTGTATTCGCACGATGCTTTTTGTATCTTGGTGGGGCACCTAATTGCACTATATGATGACGAGTCAGCTTAACGATAATGTAACTTATGAAAGAGATTAGCGAAAAGAAAGCGGCTTTAAAGATGTCGGATCTCGCCAGAATGGCGGGCGTATCAAAATCGACCGTATCGCGTGCGCTGCAAAATAGCGAGCTGATTAATATTGAAACCCGCGAAATGATTCAGCGGCTTGCCAAGTTGCACAATTATCGCCTCAATACTCAGGCTAGAAATTTCCGTCTCAAAGAATCGCTGACCATCGCGGTACTGATTCCCTCTGCAGAAAATGCCAAATGGCAAATTTCAGATCCCTTCTTTTTAGAGCTGCTCGGTTCTATTTCGGTGAGCTTGATGGAGAACGGGCACGATATGTTGCTCTCTGGCCTCAATCTGCATTTGGAAGACTCCAGCGGTATTGGTCTCGGTAAAATTAATTGCGATGGCATCATCGTTATAGGCCAGGCCGATATTCATGAGCGCCTGAATCTCATGGCGCAAAGCTACGAGCCCATGGTGGTGTGGGGTGCACAACTGGAGGGGCAACATTATTGCACTGTGGGTGGCGATAACTTACTGGGTGGGCGTTTGGCGACTCAGCATTTAATCGAACAAGGTTGTCAGCGAATTGCGCTGATTGGAGACAGCAACACGCCTGAGGGGGTGTTGCGTTATCGAGGTTATGAGCAAGCCTTAGCGCAAGCCAGTTTGGCAATTGACCCCAAGTTGGTGATGGCGACCGAAGGGCAAAAGGATGCGGGTTACCAAGCGACTTTGCGGCTGATTGCCAGCGGGGTTAAGTTTGATGCTATTTTTGCCTTGAGCGATGCCATTGCTATGAAGGCGATTAATGCGCTAGATGCCAATGGCTTGTCTGTGCCTACCGATATTGCGGTAGTGGGCTATGACGATATTGCGTTAACACGTTATTACACACCCTCGATTACCTCGGTTCACCAAGACCGTGAAATCGGTGGGCGGTTATTGGTGGAAAAGCTGCTGCAGATAATTGATGGTCAGCAAGCTTCATCGGTCATATTGCCTACCAATCTCGTTGTGCGTAATTCCACTAATAAAGCCGAGAGCCTCACCTGATATTTCTGTGTTTCTAAAAGCATCTTTATTCCTAATTCCTAGCAAAAAAAAGCCCCCAGCCACTTTCATGACTGGGGGCAAGGTTTGTAGAGACGATACAAACCAGAGCAAAGACCAACATGCCAACAGATCAACGAACCAACAAAAATCTACCGCCAGACGCTTACGAATTACGTACAGATTTCGCCAAGGCTAGGGCGCCAATAACACCCGACAAACCGGAGGCAGAGGCTAAGACTAAGTAATCATCCACCCCGTCAATCGCAAGCTCGTGCGCGTAGCCATTTATCAAACGCAAAAACTCTTTACGGATTTTGGGCAGCAATTGCTCTCGTTGCATAACACCACCACCCAACACAATTTTTCTTGGCGAATAGGTTTGCGTTAAGTTTACGCAGAGCACCGCGAGGTAATGACTCTCAATATCCCAAATGACATGATTATCTCTCACCTCGTGTATGCCTTCCGCGAAGCGCAGATTTAAAGCCGCCCCCGATGCTAAACCCTCGACACACGAAGCATGAAAGGGGCAGCTAGAAATTTTCGGCTCATCCAGAGGATGGTGAGCAATTAACATGTGCCCAACTTCTGGGTGCGCAATCCCCTGAATCAGCTTGCCATCAATCATCACCCCAGCACCTATGCCTGTGCCGATGGTGACATACACAAAACTATCGCAACCCTGGGCAACGCCTGCGGTAAACTCACCCATAGCGGCCGCATTTACATCCGTCTCAAAAGCGACGGGAACATCCAAAGCATCTTTAAAGAAATCGACAATTTGCCTATTCGACCAGCCTTTTTTCGGCGTCTTTTTAATGCTGCCATAGGCTGGGGCGCGTTTATCCAGTTCAATCGGCCCGAAACTGCCTATTCCTAATGCGCTTATTTTACCCACGCTGGCTTGGTTTTCATGAAAAAAATCCGCGCAGGCATTGAGCGTTTGCTCAGGCGTAGTAGTAGGAATCACTCGCTGTGCGAGCATGTCACCGGCACAGTTGGCAATGACACAATTGAACTTGGTTCCGCCCGCTTCAATACCGCCTAGCAAGGTTGTGTTGCCACTGATGTTCGCCATTAGGAAATCACACTCTTTAAAACTGCCGCTAACCCATTAAAGATGCTATGCATGACTTGATGCGCAAGCAGCAAAACTTGTTGCACTATTTGATGTTGTAATTATTAAAGCACTGTGAATTAATAAAGGCAAGGGGCTTATGAAAATAATTTGATCATTATTGCGGTTGAGGTTTGAGGTTTGAGGTTTGAGTGTTGGGCGGATGGGCAGAAGAATTGCTGGATGACAGAAGCAGAGCTGAGGTAATGCCATAACAAAAAAGGGCGCAGTGTTTGCGCCCTTCTACTTTGTTAATTCACAAACTTGGACAAAAGCCTTAGGTAAGCTGACTGATAGCCACAGGAGTTTTCAGTCACGCTCCAAGAGTTAATCGGCCAGCTGGTATTAAAATCCTTGTAGGCCTTTTGTGCGGGCTGGCCTTTGGGTGGTGTTGGCGCTGCGCTACCGCAACCAGCGTTGGGGCTACCGGAGGTGCAATTGCTATCCCAATCATAAGAAGGGTTAGGGCCGCCGGTTAAAAAGCCGGGAGCTGGGCCATAAGTTGAGGTACCCACTCTGTCCCACTTAGCGCTGCCATCACTAAACCAGGTGTGATAGAACTCATTAACCGAGCTGTGAGCGCCAAGTGCAGACATATTGGATAGATAAACCATGCCCTGCGGGTTAAGGCCATGGAGGTAATTTACATAGGTGAGTGCATAGTTTTTAGCGGCAGCATTATCAAAACCGCTAACGCCGTAATTCACGATATTCATGAACATACTGCCTTTGGCGGATTTGCTATTGTTACTACCCCACGTATAAGCCCCTAAAAAAGCCAAATAGGGGTCACGCTTGCTGGTCATTGCAGCCCAATTATCGTTACCACCCGTCATGCCATTTTTAAAATAGGTTTTGATATTAGTCGCCACGTCATTGCTCACACCACTCAAATTGGCGTAATACAGCAACGCAGAATTTTCTTGCTCGTTGAAATTATCAACCCAGATTTTTAAATTTGAATTGGTATAGTCCGTTTCAACATGGCTTTTATAAGTTGCGCCGCTGGTGGATGCATAAAGATAAACCGCCGCTATGCGCTTCTTAGTGGCGCGATCTTTAGCGCTACCCGTTCCTGTATTCCAATCAATGGGCTCTTGTTGGCCTGCACCTAAACCAGCACTGCCCGGTTGTCTGCTGTTATCGTTATTGAAAAATAGTACGTTAGGGTTAGCAACTGCCCAAGACCACGCATTTTCAGCGCGCGTATTTAGGTCTGTTGCGTAAGCACTCCATGCTGGAGCATCGCGAAGTACCTTGCTGGAAAGGGCAAAGGCTGCGGCGGTAGACATGGTTGCATTAGTGCTGGCGGAGCCGTAGTAGCTTGCGCCAGTGGCAGCCGATGGTGGGCTGGCGCTGTCGAGGCCAACAATACTCAACACCGAATTATTGCCGGTCGCATCCTGCATTTTTTTGAGCCAATCCAAGCCCCATTTCACTTCGTCCAAAATATCGGGAATACCATTACCGGATTCGGGGATATCAAAATCATCCGTCCAAGCCGCGGGGTTTTCGATATAGGCATGGAGCAAAGTAATCACATAATCCGCTGCCCAGGTGGTGTACTTGTTGTAATCCCCAGCATCGTACCAACCGCCAGAGACATCTTTCTCGGTAGCTGCGTTGGTTTTATCGTTGTAGAGACGGGCGTTTTTATCTTGGCCTGCGCCTATATGGCTAGCTCCATCCACCCAAGCAAATTCTGCGAAAGGTTGTTGTTTAGCGAAACCTGCACGCTGATAGAAGAAGGTGCGCAGGGCGCTCTTAAGTACTGGCTTATAGACATCTGCCGCAATCTTAAAACTGGGCGAGCGAACATTTTGGGTTTTATCCACAACGGCATAGGTACCTGGCGTGGTGACGCTGGAGAAATCAAACCACCAAGCCTTGTCGCCAGAGGTACTATCGGTATTGCCGGAATTCCACACCGTGGGCGCTGCACTCAGCACGGTTTCACCTGTGGTCATATTGACCAAACTGAGGTTTGCGCTGGGCATAAAGCTTTTATCGGCGTCGTAGCCCGTTTGCGGGTCGCGGATAACCGCAATTTTTTGTGCACTTGGCAGATAACCAAATTGATCGACGACCATAAAAGTACTGACCGTGGCAGTTGCCGACCCAGTGCTAGACGCGCTAGAACTACTCGAAGACAGGCTGCTAGACGATAGGCTGGAAGAGATGCTTGAGCTCGATGTTGCCACGACAGAACTGGTGGTTGCAGGTGGTGTAGTACTGCCACCACCACCGCCGCCACCACCACAGGCAGTGAGAAATACGATGAGGGGAATACTCAGTAGTTGATTGCTTGCACGCATAAAAGGCCTCGTTATGATTATTGTAAAAATCGTGTACCGCTATGGTAAGCAAGAGTTACGAGCAAAGTAACCGTTTACATTCCAGCTTTGTACTTTTTTACACAAGTTGCCGTCAATGACGCAAAAAATGGCGCATAAAAAAAGAGAGGCACAATGCCTCTCCCCCTAATAAGTCTTTTAAAGCTAAAGGCTAGATTAATCCGCCAAACCTAAACTGCCATCGCTGCGCTGAATCACTTTTATCGGGTCAATAATATTGCCCACAAATTTTCCTTCTGCATCATTGCCCATAAAGGCCATTAACTGCCAATTGCCCTGCGCATCTTGAATGATCCTACCCGAGTAGAGGCCATCTTGCTTTGAGCCGGTTAAAAAGCCGTTGCCGATACATTCGTAGGGGCCGAGCATCGCATCCGACACAAAATACTTAACGCCAGTTTGCGGTTCACAGCCCGGTTGCGCACGATGTGACGCTGAGTGAAAGCGGGTAGAGACAGAACAAAATAAATAATAGCGTTCGCCAATTTTTTCAATTTGCGGTACTTCCATTTCGCCAAACCAACCTGGCGCTAAAAAGGGTTCGCCCACTGTCCAATTTTTTAAATCGGTTGAGGATGCATAGCCCACCGCACCGCGACCATCTGGCTCACCGGTATTAACGCGGCAGGTGATAAACATGTGATACAGATTTTTTTCGGGATCTTTCACAACCCAAGGATCACGCCAAGAAGCATCGTGCCAATACTCCAGTTTTAAACCGTCGTACCAGCGCTCATCTAATTCGACTACAGGGTTATTGTTGGCTTTAGTCCACTGAATTAAATCTGGCGAGGTCGCCATACACACACGCTGCACCAAACCTTTTTCCGCGCGCTTGGTACCGGTGTAATACATAATCCATTCATCATTTTTTTTAATGACGCAGCCCGTCCAAGTCGTAAAAGAATCGGGAGCTTCATCGTTACCCGTTGTGGGTGCAATCGCATCGGGCAAAATCATCCAGTTTTTTAAATCTTGCGATACCGCGTGACCGACTGACACATTCCAATGGCGCAAATCGGGATTGCCCAGCGATTTATCGGCCTGCAGATAAAACATATGGTAATCGCTGCCATCCACTGCAAACCAAAAATCCCACACCCACTTTTTTTCTAGCTGTAACATTGCGCACTCTCGTTAATATTGAATGTTTCTTTTACTCGTCAGATGCCGTCAACATAATGCTGGTGTCGGGCGAAAAATTGACATAGAAGGGCAAAATGGCGCCGCCAATTGCGCGTGCGTCTACACCAATATTGCCCATCACAACTTGCGGTAGAAAAACCCCATTGGGTGTGAGTTCAGTGATTTGTGTTTGCACTTTGGCAACCAATTCTTGCACCAAATCGCGCGGCAAATTGCCATCAATAACAATGCCTTCAAAATCCAACACGCCGAGTGATGAAAAAATCACAAAGGTGAGTGCGTCGGCGCAATCCGTTAACCATTCATCCACAAAGGGTTTTGCGGCAGGCATTAAACTCGGCAATTCAGAAATATTTTTTATGCTAAAGCCATTGGCATTTAAGTGGCGACGCAACACAAATAACGACGCGCGATTCGCCAAGGTTTCAAATGCAGACTCACTGGGAGGACATGATGACAAACGCGATGGCGACACCGGCATGGAAGCCAAGGCACCAGCATTGCCGTGCACTCCACTTTCCAAATTTCCGTGCAAAACTACGCCGCCACCCACAAAAGTTCCAATAAATATGTAGAGGAAATTTTGCAGTTCACTACCTCGCCCAAATTGTAATTCTGCAATTGCGGCGGATGAACAATCGTTCTCAATAAACACAGGTAAGTTCGTGCGCTTGGCGACTTCTTCATTAAATTTAATGTTGAACCAACGCTCGGCGAGCGCATCGCTCATGTTCACTTCTTTTTTCCACGCACCCATAAACCA
>CAZZEV010000149.1:0-4776 GCA_964653305.1 uncultured Cellvibrionaceae bacterium
AATTCAAATCACTTGCCCAAATTGCAATGCAGCCAACCGTGTGCCAGAGGAGCGTTTAAGTGATAAGCCGCAATGTGGAAAATGTAAGAAACCATTGTTTGCGGGCAAACCCATAGACTTGCATCCGGGTAATGTTGGCGCTGTGTTAGATAAAAATGATATTCCGGTTTTAGTAGACTGCTGGGCACCTTGGTGTGGGCCCTGCAAAAGTTTTGCGCCTGTATTTGAACAAGCGGCGGGAATCCTAGAGCCGAAAATTCGTTTGGCAAAATTAAATACCGAAGCGGTTCCGAGTATTGCGCAGCGCTGGGCGATTCGCAGTATTCCAACATTAATTTTGTTTAAGCGAGGCAAAGAAGTTCAGCGTATGTCGGGCGCTATGTCATTGCCGCAGTTACAGCAGTGGTTACGTTCTGCGGGTGTTGTTTAGCTTTCTTCTGACGCTTTTAATTTTCTAAAGCGCCAATAAATGTATGCCGGAGTAGTAATGACTGATGTGATGCGTGTGCCCTACGAGATCTTATGTGCGGCGGTAAAAAAAGCCTTGTACGATGTGGGTGTGCCTGAGCATCAAGCAGGCATAGAAGCCAGCATTATGGCTGAGGCAGATTTGTTGGAAGTGCCTTCGCACGGCGTGCGTATGTTGCCCGGTTTATTGAGTGCGCTAAAAGAAGGCCGCGCGACGCTTGCGCCCACATTTTCAAAACCGCGCGATCTCGGCGCTATTTGTGTGCTGGATTGCGATAACGGCCCCGGTCGTTATGCATCTGCGCAGGCGATGGACGCGGCAATTGAGCGTGCGCGCAATTTCGGTGTGGGTGTTTGCCTCGCAAAAAACACTACGCATTGGGGGCGTGCTCATGCTTACGCCAGCCGTGCGGCGCAAGCGGGTTTTATCGGCATCTGCACCACCAATGCCTTGCCGACTATGGCGATATGGGGCGCGAAAACGCGGGTGATTGGCAATAACCCTTTGGCGATTGGAATTCCAAATTTAAATTCCACTGAGCCCCTCGTGTTGGATATGGCCATGAGCCAAGCTGCTGTTGGTAAGGTAACTACTTGGTTGCGTGAAGGTAAAGCGGCGCCCGGTAATTGGGGAATAGATGCAGAGGGAAATCCCACATCTGATACTAAAGAAATTTTAAAAGGCGCCGTCATACCCATGGGCGAACACAAAGGCGCAGGCTTAGCGCTGATGTTTGAACTTTTAACGGCGGCTTTAGCAGGCGCAGCATTCACTCACGAAATATTCGCACGGGATTCCAGTGGAATTGATTCAGCCGCGAGCAAAATATTTATTGCGCTCAATGTAGAAGCCTTTATTGACCGCCCACATTTTGATGAGCGCGTAAAAGATTTTCTTGCGTACCTTGAGCACAATGCTTCACCGTTTCAATACCCAGGCGAACGCGGGTGGGAGGCGAAAGCACGCAATTTACTTCAAGGTGTGCCTCTGCATGCAGAAATAGTGGCGCAGTTAGCGGCGGTGGGAATTCGGTTTTAAATTTTTAATGCGCTCTTATATTTTAAGGATGAATTTTGTTTAAGGTGAGAGTTCTAGTTTTGTGGAAGGATTGTAAACGAAAATAACATAATGCATATTGTCAGCATATTTTTACTGATCTAATAAATTACATTGGGATAAAGGCTTGGTAATGGACACATCATCTGCGATAGAAACACCCCTCACGCTTGAGAATCACAAAGTTCAATTAAAATCACCCAGGCCAGTTTGGGTTGAGTTTTGTTTGCATTTTTTTTGTTTTGGGCTTTATACCAACATTTGGTTAGTTGGTAAGATTAGAGAATTCAAGCGAATTCACAACGAAAGCTATACGCCATGGCTGTGGTTCTTTGTTCCCTTTGTTCCACTTGCAAACTTAATAGCGCTTCCTAAATTTGTTCGCAGTCTCAACAAGTTAGAGGATGAGGCGAAGGTAGAAAGATGGAATGCCTGGAAGGGCTTTTGGGTTTTCGGAATATTTGTGTTGTCGGTGCTTTTTAATATTTCAAACCACTATGAGCTAAAGCAATGGATGCTGGTTCTTATATTGTTGGTATGGGCGGCATTTTTTTGTGTTGCAAATCATCGAATTAATGCGGCCAAAATAAAAATAGAGCGTTTTGAGTTTAAGCCCAATCGCTTTATTTTTAGTGTCTTAGAAATGGTGCTTCTGGTTTTAGGTGTGCCATTAATGCTATTTATTATCTATTTGTCACTCACTACCGAAATCTTTGTGCCCGGTAAAAGCTATACATCAACTGACGTTTTTAAGAGTGAAAATAGCGGCTACAAATTTAGCATTGTGGGCGACGGCTGGCGCCAAGTGGCTATAGGCACGCATTCCAATGGTGATGCTGAGGTTGAATTTAGCGGGCCTCTGCAAGATATGTACGTTCTTGTGTTTAGCCCAGTGCAAGGAAGTGCAGTCTCTTCCTTGGCATATAATCGGCTTAGTACTTATGACACTAGCTACAATTGCAAACATGAACATGAATTTAACAAGAAAGGTACGGGTGTTACCGCTAGAGTAACCTGCACGTCAACGTCTGTGGGTGATCCAGCAGTTGATCTATCTACCTTTATAGAAACTGACAAGGGCGTCGTTGAAATGTATGGGCATCTATCTAGCCCCAAAAATACTTTCGCCAAATATAAAGTGGGATTTACAAAAATGGTTGAAGGATTTGAACCTCTATGAAAAATATAATTTATCTTGCCGTCTTTTTATGGGCTGTTACTGCGAATGCAAGTGAGTCAGTATCTTGGAATCAAAGCAAGGCATTGCCGATATCCAAGGTTATGGAAGTTATCTCAGCGCATAAAGCGTCTGAGCTCAAGGAATATACAGAAGTCTATTTTGATTTGAAGGTGAATATACAGAATGGTCAAGTAAAGCAAAGTGTTGTACGAGTCTATTATTTTCCAGACTCTGCGTCCTTACAAAATTATGGAACAGATGTTATTAGATTTACCAAAGGGATAGAAAATTTATCCCTGTTAAGAATCGCAAGCATTTCACCGGATGGGAAAATCACTGAATTTTCCCATGGTGATTTAAAAATCAATGATTCTAATAGCCGCAATACGTTTAGTAGCCTTAAAGAGGCCGTATTTGCGTTTCCTGGTTTAGAGCCCGGTAATTTTGGAATCGTTGAGTTCGAGCTGTCGCAAGATGTATCTGCTCGGGAGACAGACTGGTATAAAGAAATCTATGCAACGAATTTTTACCCTCGCCTCAATGTGAATATGAACGTTGCTTGGGATGATAGTTTTCCTATGCATATTTCTAGTACCGATAAAAATATTCAATGTAAACAAGCTAAAGGTTCACTGAGTTGTGTAGGTAAAAACCTGCCAAAGGTTAAATCTGATTCGAATGTAATGTGGTCAGATCAGTTGGCATCAATCCAATTGGGGCAGTTTCAGAACTGGGGTCAAGTAGAAGAGAAAAGTAACAATCTGTTCTTGAAGTCGCAAACGCCTAACATTAAGCCGATTGAGAGTTTTGTGCTGGGTTTACTTAAAGGCGAAACAGATCAGTTTAAGCAGATATCTATTATTCATGACTTTGTTGCGCAAAAAATCCAATACGTTTCCATGTCTGAAAATGGCAATTCCCATACGCCTCACTCAGTGCTTGAAACACTTCAAAAACGCAGGGGAGATTGTAAAGATAAGTCCGCGCTGTTTTATGCGATGCTGAAAGTAATCGGCGTAAAAGCCTATCCAACGTTAGTCGCTACCGATAGATCTAAACTAAACGCTGTGCGCATTCCTACTATGAATATTTTTGATCATATGATTGTTTGCTATGAGTACGGGAATGGAAAATCGGGGTGTAGTGAGCTCACCGATAACTTAATTGAAGCGGGTGCCTATTCCAAACAGGTGCAAGGAAAAGTTGCATTACAACTGCAAAAAAACAGTGAGATTGTAAGGTTGCATAGCGATAGATATCGCTGGTCGGCAGATTACTACACAGATTTGAAATTTAATAACGATGGTGGACAAGAAGAAATCCCAACGTGTAAGTATAAAGGTGAGTTTGGGCGATATTGGCGAAGATCAATTGACGACAAGTCTACGGACGAAGTTCAGGATTTTTTCCGCAAGGACTATAAAGAAAATGTATCTAGTAAAGCCACTGTTAATTTTGATCTTGAGGGTAAAGATGATTTGGCCGCAGATTTTGTAGTGAAAAGTAAAGCCATCTTCGCACCGTTTAATGATCTAGGTGAGGATTTGGATTATAGCGAAAACGATGCATGGTTATTGGTGGAGTTAAAAGACTCAAAAGTTCCTAACAAGATATATGAGTACAACTACACGGGTATTTCAATCCGATCCACTACTGTGTGGGACGTATCGAATAATTGGAGTGTTCTAACTCCCCCTGCAGATTTAAACCTCGAACATAAATTTGGGAAAATGATTAGAACGGTTGCAAAAATGGGATCTGGAAAATTTAAAGTGACGACGACTCTTGAAATACCCCAGCGACTTGTACAGCCCTCTGAGATAGAGGCCTTCAATCATTTTGTAGACATCTTAATCGGCGAATCTTCGTTATATGTTTACGCCAAACATCATTAATCGCTAAGTGTATTGCTATCTAACAAGTCAATAATTTGTTTATTTACTTGTTAGATAAGCTCACAGCCGGCGCAGGCGGCTGCTTTTCAAACTGCGGAATACTTGGATTAAGATACGCCCACTTGGGGGCGGATGAAGTCCAAATTAACGCATCAATTTTTACATCATCCTGATTA
>CAZZEV010000149.1:4786-7111 GCA_964653305.1 uncultured Cellvibrionaceae bacterium
GCCCGCTCGTACAATTAAAATATGCGGGCGAACTTCTGCCAAACTAAACACATGCACGCCACAGCTCGGGCAAAACTTTCTGTGCATTTTATTGCCGCTATCGGCAGTGCTTTCAAAATCGGTTAACTCGCCAGAAATAGTGACAGCGTCGGTAGGAAATACCACGTTGACGGTAGCGTTACCCGCTGCAAAATATTGGCAGGTACGGCACCAACATGCGCGAGTCATTAAGGGTTTTGCATTTGCCTCGTAGCGAACTGCACCGCAGAGACAACCGCCGGTTATTTTTTTCAATCTCAATTCTCCGTAAACAATCTCCGCGTAAAACTAACCGTCAACGGTTTAGTCTCACCCTCTGGCACCACGCTCACTTCAAACCGAATATCTTCTTCATTGGTGTGGCGGTAAGGCGCCAAATAATAAGTCACGTTTACGCCGTTATCCGTTTCTTTGATTTCTTTAAATTCAAGCGCTTTGGTTTGTTGCATGAGGTTAATAGCTTTTACGGAAACTTTTGCAGCCAAACCTAGACTCGCAACACCGTTTTCAGTTTTGGTGAGGCTGATATTGACTAAGGCAATATCTTTGCTTCGGGTTAGCTTATGGATTTCCGCAATTTGTGACGGAACCATTTTGCTATTGAAAACATTGTAGTGAACCGTGTAAGCGCCAAATTGCTGTGAAGTTTTAATTTCTTTGGGTTGATCGATTTGGGCGAATACTGGGAGAGCCATTAGTGTGCACAATATAAAACCGATAATGTGTTTCATGATGTTTTCTCTGTAGTTAATGATTAGCGGCGTTGTAATAAAACATAATAGCCAAGGACAGATGGTGTATTGGTGTTGAAGCCGGAGGAGCTCGAAGTTCCAAAATCCCACCAGTCTTGCAATCGCATTTCTGATTGTATTAACGACCATACGCCATTCTTGGTTTCATACAAGCGAATTTCACAGAGGTTCGCTTTACATTGCAATGATTCGATCGTTAGGAATTTTGCGTACGGGTTACTTAATATGGCGTCGGTCAGTTTGTTTTGAGTGTTTCTATCCCAATCTTGCTGTTGGTTGGTTGCGGCAAAATCTTTATATTTTTCCCTGAGGTTGCCATGGTTATTTTTTAGCGACTGGTTAAAGGGGGTGGGTATTAGTTTATCAATTTCTTCATCGCTGATTTCGTTGGGATACTTTTTTGCTGCTGAATCACCAACGTCTGCGGCTTGAGATTTGCTGGGAAGTTGGGGCGCCTGCGCGCGCTCTGTCATTGATTCAGAGGCAGTTTGATGTGTTGAGGGCTTTGCAGTCAGTTTTTGTTTTTCGGAAAACACTGCTTTAGCGGCTTCACTTAATTGCTCACTCGATGGCAATGCGTTGGTTGAAGAGTTTTCTACCGAATTCATCGTGGTGGGGGCGATTGGATCTATTGCGGCAGGCGTTTCAGTAACACTATGAGTAAAGTAACCTGCAACAAAAGCCAACACGATTGCGGTAAGCCAGAATATATTTTTCATCATAATCCATTACCCCAATAGAGAGCTTTGTCACCGGTTTTGCTGTCTAGGTTTTATTTGCTCAAATGATAAATTGCCGTTTCGCCAAACAGGTTTGGCATTACATCTTTGAAGAGTTGTCCAGATTGTTCGTTCACCACTTGGCGGTGGATCACTTTGATATTTTTTTCGCGACACAAAACTTCGAAATCTTTAAACGTACAAAAGTGAATGTTGGGCGTGTCGTACCATTCGTAGGGTAGCAAATCGGATACTGGCATACGCCCGTGAGTGGCTAAGTGGTAGCGCGCTTTCCAGTGGCCAAAGTTGGGGAAGGTGACGATACATTCTTTGCCCACGCGCAGCATTTCATCCAACACTTTGTGTGGGAAGTGAAGCGTTTGTAGAGCTTGGGTCATAAGCACTGTATCAAAACTATTATCGGCAAAATTGCCGAGGCCGTGATCCAAGTTTTGTTCGATCACGTTTAAACCTTTGTCGATGCAAATATTAATTTGCTCGGAATCAATCTCTAAGCCGTAGCCTTCGGTTTGTTTGTTGTCGTGTAAAAATTTTAACAAGGTGCCGTCGCCGCAACCTAAATCGAGAATGCGGCTGCCTTGTTTAATCCAGTGTTGTATTTCGTTTAAGTCGATACGCATTTTTTATTTACTCCGTAGCGATGCCGGCAAGATAGCGACCAAATACTTGTTGGTAGCGCTCATCAGGTAAGAGGAAGGCATCGTGGCCGGATTTGGATTCAATTTCGGCGTAGGTGACGGCTTTGTTAGCGCCAATTAATGCGCTCACAATTTCGTGCGAGCGCTCGGGTGCAA
>CAZZEV010000150.1:0-7062 GCA_964653305.1 uncultured Cellvibrionaceae bacterium
TTGGGCGCGGAGTTGATCCACTCTTCGCCGCGAATTACGTGGGTGATTTCCATGAGGTGATCGTCAACCACGTTGGCCAAATGGTAGGTGGGCATGCCGTCGCCTTTCAACAAGACTTGCATGTCTACATGCGACCATTCGATTTCAATTTTGCCGCGCAACATATCATCGATAACGCATACGCCTTCCGATGGAATCTTCATACGGATAACGTAAGGCTCGCCTGCCGCTAAACGGCGTTGAACTTCTTCATCGGACAACAACAAACCACGGCCATCGTATTGCGGTGTTTCGCCTTTGGCGATTTGCTCGCGGCGCATTTCGTCGAGTTCTTCTGAAGTCGCGAAGCAATAAAAGGCGTGGCCTTTTTCAATCAACTCTTCGGCGTATTGGCGATACATGCCCATGCGCTCGCTTTGGCGATAGGGGCCGTGCGGGCCGCCGACGTCGGGGCCTTCGTCCCACTCCAAACCCAACCAACGCAAGCTGTCTAGAATCGCTTGTTCGGATTCGGGCGTGCTGCGGGTTTGGTCGGTATCTTCAATGCGCAACAAGAATTGGCCGCCGTGTTGGCGAGCAAAGCAGAGGTTGAACAGCGCGATGTAAGCGGTGCCTACGTGCGGGTCGCCAGTGGGCGATGGGGCGATACGGGTACGAACGGTCATGATGCGGCCTTTCTGAAAATGGATACGATAAAAAGGCGGGCATTATACGCGGTAAAGGCGAGTTTTGGGCAGCGGCTTAGCGCTATTGCGCGAGCCCATTCATCCTTGAATAACGCAATACAACTCGAGGCTCATAAAGTTACCGGCTAAGAATAGACAGTAACTGTGTACATATTTTTAAACAAACATACCCAGTCGACGACGTGACGCAATCAATCCCAATAAACCTAAGCCAATCAAAACTAAACCACTCGGCTCAGGCACGTTTGTTCCTCCTCCATTACCACTTGGCTGATAGTTTGGGTTGGTTTCGAAATTGTAACCCCACCAGTCGTAGAATGCAGAGCCGTAGGGATCATAGTAGCTGCCACCATAGGAGAACGTGAGTTGATTCGTGTCTGTGGCTTCAAGCCACGACCAGCCCCACTTCGAATTTTTCTGAAAAGGGGCACCGGAAGGAACCGAAAATTGTTGACTGAGCAAATCGGGAAATGTGATCTCCACCTTAAATACGTCCTGATAGACCGCGCCACCGGTGTAGGAATAGACCCGCCCCAAGTCATCGGCATCGAGTTCAAGAACGTACCAAGAAGTCGATACCTCATAGCCTGCGCCTACGATCCCCGTCACCGTTTCCAAATAATTGGTTGGAGCATACGACAGGGTAGCGGTGAAAGCTTGGCCAGTGAGCGACGTGGCATAGCTGCTGGTCGTCAGACAGAGGACGAAGAGACTAGCAACATATTTAATAATCTTCATAAAAATTTCCTTAATAATGAATAACGATATTTAAAAATAAGTAAGCCTGCCAAACTCAATTCGCCACACTTCACTTGATATGAAAATTACGGTAATCGCTCTAAAGACACAATCCCGCGAACACGGGGTATCTTTCGCTATGAATTTTGGTAAAGTCACTGATTGATATTTACACCAAAAAAGGAAGCACGATGCTTTCAGCTTACAAAAGACCGGCATACGCCCAACTACTCTTACTGCTAGTCAGTTTGATATTGGGAAGTATTGCAATGTGGTTTTTTATGCAGCAGCCTTGGCTGGGTGTAACGTTCGAGGTTATTGACAAAGATATTCGCATTATTCATGTTGATGATTCACTGGCAGCTCAAGTGCCGACTGGAGTGAAGCTTCAAAGAATTGCTTCACTCAAAGGTGAGTCACTTGAGTTAATACCTACCGACTTATCCAAAGAGTCTGATTTTTGCGATACCTATACCGAGCTTGCTGTTTTTTTTGCGCGGCAAACAATTATCTCTAATCTACTTAAGGACGACAGCATAGCCTTAATATGGATTGATAAGAGTGGCAAGGAAGGCAAAGCAATTATCGCAGTAAAACAGCGAACACTTTCAGACTTACCTATCGCTTTTCTATTTCAAACATTTGTTGCTGTAGCAGGATTTTTACTTTCAACGTGGATTTTTTTGTTGCGCCCAAGCGATTTAGGTGCTCGGTTATTTATGCTAGCGGGGTTAATGTACCCCATCACCGTGTTCGCGAATGCCATACCGGGTGATCGTGAGCTAGCAATACCCGGCGAGCTATTTCGCCTACTGTCATCCATCAATCACGCCAGTGGTATTTTGTGCGGCTGCGCGTTAATTGCATTGTTTTTATCTTATCCCTGCAAACTTGTTCGTACTCGAACGCTATTTTTGCTACCTGTATTTTATGGTACGTGGACACTATGTGATGTATTTTGGTTGGCACCAAATCAAACTTGGGGCAGCCGAATTCCAAGCATGCTACAAATGCTCTCCATTATTTTACTCGCTGTTATTCAGTGGCGAAAAACCAAAGGTCAGCCACTAGAACGCGCCGCATTGCGTTGGTTTATTTTGGCTGGACTCGTCGGTAGCGTTCTATTTATCATTTATATTTTCCGGTTCAACTTACCGAAGTTCATTCCAATACCACCTAGAGAAATTCTTGTTGTTGAATTTTTATTGATGTGGGTTGGTATTGCCATGGGTTTAAGACGTTATCACTTATATGATTTAGACGAGTGGAGTTATCGCGGTTTACTATGGGTAGCGGGCGCAGCAGCCATTATCGTGTTTGATGCATTATTGGCGTACTTGGGGGCAACTCAGGTGGCATCACTCAGTTTGAGTTTACTCATCAGCGGCTGGCTCTATTTTCCTTTTCGTCAATGGTTGTGGCAGAAAATTGTACGCAGGCCAACCACAAACTATGAAACTTTACTGCCCGAGCTTTCCATTATTGCCTTTGCGGTTTCTGCGTCAGAACAGCAAATACGCTGGGAATCATTATTGCGAAAGTTATTTGATCCCTTAGAAATTAAAATAAGTACCAATACCGAAAGCGGCGGGCACCTACATGAAGAAGGCTTAGCCTTGCAAGTTCCCGCCTGCGAAAAATTGCCTAGTTTTATAATGCGCTACGCCGGCCGCGGCTCTCGCTTATTTTCGTCTCGAGATGCTGAATTAGTCACATCATTAAGCGACCTGCTTGCCAACGTGATGAGCGGGCGATCCAGTTACGAACAAGGCGTAGAAGAAGAACGTATGCGTATTGGGCGTGATTTACATGACAATATTGGCGCGCGTTTATTGAAATTGATTCATCAATTACGTGGCACACCGAGTGTTGAAGTTGCGCGCGATGCTATGAAAGATTTGCGCACATCAATTGCAGCCTTAGACGCGCAACCCGTTCCACTCGTTAATGCACTTGCCGATTGGCGCGCAGAAGCTGACGGACGCTGCGAAGCCGCAGGCTGCAAGTTGCAGTGGCATCAAACGTCAAACCTACCTACACAAGAATTAATACCGCGCAACAAAGCATCGCTTGAATCTGTTATGCGCGAGATTATTACTAACGCACTAAAACATGCGGCGGCTAAAAATATTAAAGCCGTTATCGAAACAGAAAATAATTCCCTGCACATCACCATTGAAAATGATGGTCAGATTGCTGAGGTAAGTACATGGAAAGACGGCTACGGCCTGCGCAACCTGCGTGGGCGAATCGCTGAGTTAGGTGGCAACCTTAACATTTCTGCAAGCAGCCAATCAGTTCAAATGCAAATACGAGTTCCCCTATGATGAAAATTGCATTAATTCTTGAAGATATGCCAGAGTCACAGGAAATGCTCCGCGAAGTGGCTCAAACAGCGTTCCCCAATATTAAAGTCTATTGCGTGGCTGATATTGCAAGCGGCATGGACATGCTTAATCGCTATAATTTTGATTTAGCATTAATTGATTTGTCATTGCCGGATGGCAGCGGAACAACCGTAGTGCAGGCATTAAGCACACGCTTTCCACGCTGTATGATTGTGGTTGCGACCTTATTTGACGATGACGATCATTTATTCCCAGCACTGCGCGCAGGAGCACAAGGTTATTTACTGAAAGATGAAGCGCCGGAAGAATTAGTTAAACAATTGCGTGGAATCAATGAAGGGCACCCGCCACTTTCACCTTCAATAGCGCGCCGCTTATTGAGTCACTTTCGCGTAGAACCTGAAAAGCCGGCTAAAGAAGAAACTCAACTTACTCCGCGTGAGCGTGAAGTATTGAGCGCGCTCGCACGCGGCATCACGATTGCGAATATTGGTGATGAATTAGGAATATCGCGCTATACAGTAGGTGATCACGTAAAAAATATTTATCGAAAATTGAATATTACATCGCGCGCTGAAGCGGCACTGCAAGCTAAAAATATGGGATTGCTTATCTGAAGGGAATCGTCGGCAACTGCTCCGGCGTTGCTCTACATCCTGCATCCATGCAATCGTCACCCTCGCATAGCGAGAGCGACGATTAAGTAGATACACTAAGGAAGCACATCAATATCGGTAAAAGTACCACTCACCGTAGTAATACCTCCCGCCGCTGTACCTGTTGCTTGGAAAGTTCCAGACATTTTTAATGCTGCATTTTTTGTTATAACAACACTGCCACTCGTTGCTTGAAACATCGCCGATGAGCTAACAATATAAGCGAGAGCATTGTTCGAACCATCAAGCACGTATGTTCCGGGCACACCTCCTGTTAAATTAATTTCAAATATTGTGCTTGCTGACGCATTTCTCGCCATGATGGTTTTGTATTGCGTGGTATAAGATGCTGAAGTCGCTGTTTTTGTAACTGTGCCACCATTTTCTTTCCATGAAAATCCTGTAGTTATTACAGGCGCTTTTGTAGTAATGGTGCCATCTGCCGTAAAGCTTCCCTTACTAGTACCCGTAGTATCTAAAACCACGAAATGAACTTTACTTAAACTTAAAACATAACTGTCACCGGTAATGCTCACAATCGTTACTGTGCCTGAATTTGCATTCCAAACACCTGCGCTATCTACATAACTCGCGGCTGCACCTTTATGTGCAGCATAGTCATAACCATCTTCCAGTTTTACGCTAGCACCAACAACTGCTGGTACAAAAAAATCGATACCCAGTTTACGGCGATTAGGTGCGACACCTTCATTTATTTCAAAATTCACTTGGCCCGTGTAGGGTGTTGCCAAACAATCTTGCGTAAGTGGAACAGTAGGATTCAAAGCATTAGAGGTATTAGCAGAAATAACAACACTGCAAGCTCCGTCTACAACATCAATGGGGGAAACTTTTTTAGGAAGAGAACTCATATTTCCATCTTTTAGCAACGCTAACAAATCAGCGTAACTTTTCAAACTATTTGATAACGCAATCGCAGCCTGAAGTTGATCCAATAATTGATCCCACACATCACCGACAATGAACGCTGTGTTAAATGGATTAAAGACCCCCTGAGGTAAGGTGTAACCATTTTCCAGCATAGCGGCGTAGAAATTTGTTTGCGCTAAGGAAAGTACACTCTCTAACAATTGCCAATTATTACTGGCGAACCAAACCGAAGGATCAAGAGTACTTGCGTTAGCAATAATAAGATCAGTTAAAGGAGTAATATTAATAACTCCCGCCGCTAGTGCATAACTATGAAGCGTGATACTCGATCCAGTCACTTTAAGTGCGCAAGGTAAAGCGTTTGCACTGACCTCTCCGCTAAAAGCACCTTGTGCATTTGTAGTTACATTTAGCGAAAAACCTGAACCATTCGCACACTTAGCAACAACAGGTGCATTAGCAATTGGAGCACCTACAGCGGCTACACCACTTAGCACTATATTCGCTTGGCTACTACTTGAAGAGGATGAAGAAACAGAAGACGATAGGCTACTTGAGCTAACCGCTGAACTTGATGAGCTTGAAGAGCTTGAAGAGCTTGAACTTGCTGGTGACGATGAACTAACAATACTGCTACTGCTACTGCTACTGCTACTAGCAGCATCTTCTGTTTTACTATCGCTCCCTCCACAACCCACTAAAAGAAAAACACTGATTAAACCTGCAAAACCTATAGCTTTATTTAGCATACTTGTACCTATCCCAGTAACAAAAAGCACCATATCCTTAAATAGAATACGAGTGGATTAGAAGAAAATTAACCGCCTCTTACACGCCAAAAAAAATTTGTGGCATGTTCAAACTCTAAGACTGTCACCCCTAAACCACAATCCCGCGAACGCGGGGGCTTTTATTCTAGATCGAGCACTCCATCAAGAATAAAACATCTATTTTTTGTTGCTATGAAAAATCCGCCCGTAAAAATCTACAGAAAACCTTTACCACCAAGCGGTGTCGCCAGTTGATGCTCCATTCCTGCAATTAAAGGCCGTGCGCGGCCAATTAATTCGCGCACGGCTGGGTCTGTTAGCGATGCTTGGTGTGACGTTTGATCTGCCCAAACTTCGGTAATCAGAATTTTATCGGTATCCGCAATGGCGCGTTGCACAATATAAATTTCGCAGCCACTTAAATGGCCAACCAAACGCGATGCCTCTAACATCAAATCTGCTAACTCAGCGCCCTTACCAATTTGTGCAGTGAGTATGGCTTGCATTCCAAATTTCATAATTTTTTCCGTTGGCATTCTGAAACAATAAAGCGTTAATAATTCAGCACCTAGAGTGGTGCCACAGTTTCATCCCAAAAAGTCGCTTCAATTTTGTGGCCATCTAAGTCACGTACAAAGCAGGCATAATAGGCATCGCTGTACATTGGGCGCGGGCCAGGTGGGCCATCGCAGGTTGCACCGGCAGCTATGGCTGCATCGTAAAATGCATGCACTAGCTCTTTGGAGCTTGCCACAAAACTAATATGAAAACCGTTGCCAACACTGGCTGGGCTTCCATCAATTGGGGTTTGCACCCAGAACTCTGGAAATTGTTTTCCATAACAAACAGCACCGGGGTAATCCATTAATACTTTTATACCCAAGCAAGATAACACGCTGGTATAAAACGCGCGCGCCGCTTCAAATTGGTTGGTACCAATTGATAGGTGCGAAATAATTGAGGGATTTTCGTT
>CAZZEV010000151.1:0-7028 GCA_964653305.1 uncultured Cellvibrionaceae bacterium
GCAGCAAGCAGCGAGGTATATTTTTGCTCCAAAAATATATTCCTTTGCAATCCACTGAGAGTTCAACGCTCGCTTGCAATTTAACCACGTAAATAGTCTTTAAGTGAAGCAAGATAAACAGGATTTTTAAAGTTGCTAACTTATGCAGATTTTACTTCGTGTAGTGGTAAGTCGTGGGTTTATAGAGTTGGTATTTATTGCGCTGCTCATCTATTCATTCCTAAGCAGTGAGTGCTTATCGTTTAGTAGTTTCCACAATGAAATTATATGAAACCACAGCCATAAAGGCGCAGGTAAAAATACGGCGTACATCATGGTGTGGTGCGGCCCAAGCTCGGGTAGTAAAATTAATGCAATCGATGAGGCTACGATCAGAATGTCGGCTAAACCAAAAATATTCGCAAATAATATCCGTGAATTTCCGTACAGTTTTTTGGATGCGGTAAATGCAGCGATTAAGCCAAGAAAGCCTGCGGTTATATGGGTAAAACCATCAATGACACCAAAGGTTAATGGTATGTGTGACTGGGCTGCCTGCATTAAAAAACCGGCACCAAAAAAGACGCGAATTCCTTGCATTAGCATGAGTTGTTCTTGTGTTAACCCAAGTAGTCGCTTACGGATAGCGGGTGTTAATAGCAACGCTAAACCGACTAAACCAACCGCTGCAAAAATGATCATCAAAAATGCGATGCCAGATATGCTTTGCGGGAAGAGTAGCTGATGGTGAATAAACAAATGTAGCCCGCATAGCCAAACAAAAAGAGCGGCGCCTATGGACCATGGCATTTTTCCTGAGGTATTAAGCGACAGCACCCACAGGGTGTATACAATCATAAATACATTTAGTGCAATTGCTGAAAGCACAAAAAAATTACTGGACATATGAACCTCTATTTATCAAGTGGTGAATTTTGCTGTTGTCTAAGGCTAGTGACCTGCTTGCCTGCTACGCCCCAGTTGTCGGTATTGATCTCATCGATAATGACAAATGTGGTTGCAGGGTTTTTATGTAAAACCTCCTGTAGTAGCTGTGTAACACCTGCAATCAATTGTTGTTTTTGTTCGGATGTCACAGATTCATTGGTTACTTTGATGTTTACGAATGGCATTTTCTCACCTTATATTGTTGTATGTGCAACTATGTAGTTAAAAAAATTAAAGCTTCTGATTTGCGCTACGAATCCACCCAACAATTGATTTCAATTCTTCGGCTGAGAATAGAGATTGCATTTTTTTGTACAAGTCAGAGCCTATGGTGTTCAGTTTTTCTTTTAGTTCGATAGCTTTGTCAGTTGGGTATATGAATTGTTCTTTAAGATTTCCTGTTGGTGAGGCTGCACGGTAGAGATAACCGTCGATAACCATCTTATCGATAAAGCGTGTAATTGTGGATTTATCCAATGATAGCTCCACAACGATTTCCTTTTGCGCCAAGCCCGGTTTTTCTAACACTAAACGTAGGAGGTATGCATGTGCTGGCGCTAAATTTACGTCTGAGTAAGCGTCTACCCAGATCTTTTCGATTTTCCTTATCAAAATGTTAGAGTTGAAATAAAGGCAGCGGTCAAACATGGCGTCTTATCACTTTGTTGTATGTGCAACATAATTGCAGTTTATAAATGTGTTGTCAACATTCTATGAGTTTAAAGAGAGTTCCTTTTATTTATCCCATCTCTGATGGGTCAACGTCTACTGCCCATCGCACGCGTTTGCTTAAGGCGTTTGCCTCTAGCTTTTCTACCAGCTGCGCTAACAAATGTTGCAATGGTTTGCGTTGCGCACTGTTGAATTGCAATTGAAAACGGAATCGGTCGCCGCGTTTTTCAATCATTGCGGGTAGCGGGCCAAGGTAATTCAGTTGTGGGCTCGGTGGAAAAACTGCTTCGGCTTCGTGGCGCGCGAGTTTTAAAAAATCCAAGGCTATTTCTGGGCGTTTGGTTTCTGCGCGCAAGAGTGCGAGGTAGCGATAGGGTGGTAGTTGTGTGATTTGTCGTTCTTGCAAAATCAAATCGGCAAAGGCTTGGTAGCTTTTGAAAAATAGAGTCTGTACTAGCGGATGATCGGTGTGATGGCTTTGCAAAATCACGCGCCCCGGTTTTTCGGCGCGGCCAGCGCGACCTGAAACCTGCAGCAAAAGTTGACCCATGCGTTCGGGGCCGCGGAAATCGGTACTGAATAGACCGGCATCAGCATCGATGATGACGACCAAGGTTACATCCGCAAAGTGGTGGCCTTTGGCGAGCATTTGGGTACCGATTAAAATGCAGGGCTCGCCTTGGTGAACTTCGTTGAGGATTTTATCCATGGCGTTTTTATTGCGTGTGGAGTCGCGGTCAACGCGGATAATTGGCGTGTCGGGAAACCAATCACGTAGGGCAATCTCGCTGCGCTCTGTACCTTGCCCCAGCGGTTGCAACTTGCTGCTTTTGCAACTCGGGCAGTTGCGCGGCAGTGCGCGCTGGTGGCCGCAGTGGTGGCAATGTAGGTGACGCGGGGTTTGGTTCACGGTCATGCGCACATCGCAATGCGGGCAGCTTGCCAGCCAGCCGCAATCATGACATTCCAGTGTGGGGGCGTAGCCGCGGCGATTGAGAAATACTAAAACTTGGTTACCCGCTGCTAATTCGTTGCCTATGGCAATTTTTGTTTCTAGCGCAAAACCTTCTGTAAGTGTTTGACCGCGAATATCCAGCAATTGAATTTCCGGCGGCTTGGCGTTGCCCGCGCGAGCGCGTAAGCGCAAATGCTGATATCGCCCTTGTTGGGCATTGTTGAGTGTCTCTAGCGATGCTGTCGCCGAGCCGAGTACCAAGGGGATTTGCAATCGATTAGCGCGTACTACCGCGAGATCACGGGCGGAATAGCGAAAGCCATCTTGCTGTTTGAAAGAACCGTCGTGCTCTTCATCGATAACAATAATGCCGAGCTTGGGCATGGGGGTGAAAATAGCCGAGCGGGTACCAATCAGAATTCGGGCTTTGCCTGATCTAGCTTGCAGCCAAGCATCAAGGCGCTCGCGGTCGTTTAGGCCGGAATGTAGCGCCGCTACTTCTACTGCAAAGCGCTTTTGGAAACGGGCGATGGTTTGAGGTGTTAAGCCAATCTCTGGGACCAAGACTAAAGCTTGCTGACCTTGTTCCAATACCTTGGCAATGGCTTGGAGATAGATTTCGGTTTTACCGCTCCCGGTTGCACCATCTAAAAGGCTGACTTGAAATTGTCCAAATCTGATTTGATCGAAGGCGATTTGCTGCTCATCGCTCAGGTTTAGTGGGGCTTGGCGGAAGATATTGACTGATTTTTCTGGCTCAGCCTCATCGGCTACTGTTTTTTCAATAATGCCTTTATCGGTAAGCGTTTTAATGATGTTGGCGGGAATTTCCAAGGCCCCAATATCGCTTCGGCTAAGTTTTTGGTGTTCCTGTAATGCATCCAATAACAGCGCTTGTTTGGGCGCGCGCTTGAGTGCTCCAGCAGGCAGACCTTTACCTTCAGTGGTGAGTTGCCAGCAAGCTTCACGGCGCTCTTCGGCAGCTTCGCCTTGGCGCAACAGTGCGGGCAGGGCTGTGCTGAGAGCTTCGCCTTCTGGGCATTGGTAGTAATCGGCGGCCCACAAGATAAGATCAAGTAGGGCAGTATCCAACGCAGGTATTCGATCGATAACGGCCAAAGCGGGGCGCAACTTTTCGATGTTTTGATCCGTATGGCTTTTAGTTTGAATCAATACGCCTGTCATTTCTTGGTGCCCAAATGGCACTCGCACCAATGCCCCCGCTGATAATTCGCTGGCGTCTAGGTCACTCATATCGGCGGGCGCCAAGTAATCAAAGCGTCGGCGCAGAGGCGTGGGTAGCGCAATTTCTAGAATAGTTTTTGGCATATCAGGAATGTATCAACAGAACAAAGCAAAACAGTCGCGCAGGATAGCCTATCTCTTGCTAGAGTGAAGGGAGATTTTAAGCGTGTGGCTAACGTCAAATTAAGAAAATAAGTGTAAATCTGGTCTTAAATCAAATTATTCTCGTACAAGATGGTTAACAATGGACGAGGATTAAGGCAATGACTGAACCCAATACTCAAGATTTACCGCCGGCTCAACAAGACGAACGCTTACCCTGTCGAGGATGTCAATCAAACTGCCCACATTATCGGGCGTGTGATGGCAAGCCTTGGCGAATGGTGGCTGAAGTTGTAGCGTCAACACAGTGAGTTCACCGTGCAGTAAGTGATTAACCGACAATAACTTGTTACGAGGATAGATCTATGAACCGTAGAGATTTTATGAAAATATCGGGCGCAGCTGCGGGCTTAGCCTTAATTCCAGTGTGCAATGTGGCAGTAGCTGCAGATGTACCACTTACTGCTGAAGATCCGCAGGCTAAAGCTTTGGGTTATGTCACTCAGTCTACTGTGGCAGGTAGTAACTGCGCTAACTGTGCGCAAGCAAAAGGTGATGTAAAAGCCTTAGGTTGTAATTTGTTCCCCGGTAAACAAGTCAGCGCCACCGGCTGGTGTAAAGTCTGGTCGAAGAAGCCTTAATTTAAATTGGGTGAGACAAAAAAAGGGAGCTTCGGCTCCTTTTTTAATGGATTTGTCTTTTAGTTTGATGGTGGATATTTCTGCAAAACCTTAGTCTGAGATGGATTTTTACTTGCTTTGAGGCTGAATTCTGGTAGCATCGCCGCCTCTCTAAAAGAGCCAATTTTATTAACCGATGTGCGGTGCTCGGCTTACGTTCGGGTGGCGGCACAGATTACTTAGGCAAAGACATCATGAAACCAGAAATTCATCCAAATTACGTTCCAGTAACTGTTAGCTGCAGCTGCGGCAACAACTTCGTTACTGCTTCTACCATGGGTAAAAGCGAGTTCCACGTAGACGTGTGCAGCGAATGCCACCCGTTCTACACTGGCAAGCAAAAAATCGTTGACACCGGTGGTCGTATTGACAAGTTCACCAAGCGTTTCGGCAGCCGTATTGGCGGTAAGAAATAAGCAGGTATTTATTCGCTTGGTGAATTCCCCCAAGCTAGAAAATAAAAATGCCGAGTGTGAAAACACTCGGCATTTTTATTTTAGAGATGACTAATTCCGTTTTGGGTGGCTTTTTAAAGCACACCCTCTGGCAATGTTTCATCGGCGGGAGCTTCTTCGGCGATACCTGCTGGAGTTGAGCCTTCGGCCGATATTTCGGTGGGAAATATCTCGAAAATCGCATTGGTATCGCCCGGTTGTGCGGGTTTGCCTGTTTCGGGATTGATGCGCACTGTCACTATACCCTCAGGTTGGCGAGTGATTTGGTTTGGGATTCCTTCCAATGCGGTGCGCATAAAGTCGATCCAAATTGGCAGCGCCGCCGTTGAGCCAAACTCTCTTCTGCCCAGTGGCGTATTCTTATCAATACCTACCCAAACCGTAGTGTTCAAATTGGGGTTATAGCCGGAAAACCACAGGTCGCGCGGGCCGTTGGTGGTACCGGTTTTGCCTGCTAAATCGGTGCGTCCCAGTGACTTGGCAGAGACCCCCGTCCCTTTGTCGACTACATCCTTTAAGATTGAATCCATGATGTAGGCGACACGCGCATCAATAATGCGTGGTGCGTGTTGCGGTTCAATCACAGTCTCACCAGATGCCTTATCAGCTTCAGTGCTGCTGGGGTCTGCAGGCGCTGGCGTATCAGGGCAGGTTTTACAAACGCGTTTTGGATTTGCCTCAAACACTACCTCTCCTTTACCGTTTTCGATACGGCTAATGAGATAGGGATCGATTTTATAGCCGCCATTAGCAAATGAGGCGTAAGCCGTTGCCATTTGCATGGGGGTTAATGCGTGTGCGCCAAGTGCTAATGCCAGCTCGCGAGGGAACTCTTTCTTGTTAAAACCGAATCGTTCCAAACTGTTGATAACAGTATCGACTCCAAGGCTTTTTAGGATGCGAATTGATACCAAGTTTTTGGATCTGTAGAGCGCTCTACGGAAACTAATGGGGCCGTCAAACTCGCCCTCATCGTTTTCTGGTCGCCAAATTTCACCGGTCCATTCATTGCGAATAACTATCGGTGCATCGTTAATCATGGTGGCGGGCGTGAAACCATTTTCGAGTGCGCAGGTATAAACCAGTGGTTTAAAGCTCGACCCTGGTTGGCGTGCACCTTGTAAAACACGGTTGAAATGGCTTTGGTTAAAATCAAAGCCACCAACAAGGGCGCGTATTGCTCCGCTCATAGGGTCGAGCGATATAAGCGCACTCTGGGCTTCTGGAACCTGTGTAAGGCGAGGCTGGCCATCTTTATCTTTGCCAACACGAACGACATCGCCAATATGTAAAAAGTCTTTAGCTGATTTTGGCGCCGCGCCGCGACTATCTTCGCTGATATAGGGACGCTTGTCTGAAAGGCCGTGTTGCCAATCCAGTTCGAGTTTTTCGCCATTGGCTTGCAATAGGGTGATGCTCTTATCTGCTACTGCAGTAATCGCCATGGCTTCAAGTCCGCCTAAAGATGGCATGGCTTGCAGTTGATCCTGCCAGTCTTCTAGGTCGGGGCTGGCAGATGGCGCTAGACGACGCTCTGGTCCTCGGTAACCGTGGCGCTCATCGTAATTTATCAAGCCATTAATAACTGCAGCTTGCGCGGCAGCTTGCATAGAGCTATCGACTGTTGTGTAAACTTTGTAGCCATCGGTATAGGCTGCCTCACCAAAGCGATCAATCGCTTCTTTGCGTGCCATTTCAGAAATATAAGGTGCTTGGGTCTCTTGGCCACTGCCATGAATAGTGGCGGTATTGGGCTCGCGAATCGCTACATCATAGGCCGCTTTCTCAATAAACTTGAGTTCATACATGCGGCCAATGATCCAGTTGCGGCGGGTCATTGCGCGTTTGGGGTTGGCAATGGGGTTGTAGGCGGAGGGGGCTTTGAGCATTCCGACGATCATGGCGTTCTGTGCTATGGTTAATTCCTGTACATCTTTGCCGTAGTAGATCTGGGCGGCTGCTTGCAGGCCGTAAGCGCGGTTGCCGAAGAAC
>CAZZEV010000152.1:0-7011 GCA_964653305.1 uncultured Cellvibrionaceae bacterium
GCCGGTACCGCCGCACCCATTAATTTCAATGGTTTGGTGCGCCAATACTATCTGCGCCGCGAGCCTTTTATGGGCGACATTCAGGTCAACTTGGTGGATAAACATAATCGCCATCGCAAGAGTCATGAAATCGCCACGGCCGCACGCGAACTCTTAGCACCCATCGCCAAGCAGTTCAACGCCAATGTCAAAGTGGTGGAAGTACCACCCGGCCCACCCGTGCTTTCGCCCTTGGTTGCCGAGGTTTACGGCCTGGATTACACCCGCCAAATCGCCGTCGCCAAGCAAGTGCGCAGTGCTTTTGAAGCCACAAAAGATGTAGTGGATGTTGATGACACCATTGAAGCGCCACAAACCCAATGGCTCTTAGTGGTAGACCGCGCTCGCGCTGCGCGCTTTGGCGTGGATCAGGCCAGCGTTGCGCAGGCGATTAGCACGGCGCTCAAAGGTGAGGATGCCTCTTACCTCCACAGCGAAACTGCCAAGGTCGCCATTCCGGTTCGGCTTGAATTGCCCTCGGGCGAAAAAGACAGCTTAAACAGTCTGCGCGACCTCAAAGTTCGCGCCCGCGATGGCTCGCTGGTGGCAATTTCAGAAGTCACCCAAGTCGTGAAAAGCCAACGCGACCAAAGCATCCACCACAAAGATTTGTTGCCGGTGGTCTATGTGCTGGGCGATGTCGCCGGCGAAACCGACAGCCCGCTCTATGGCTTAGGCAAGATTTACGGCCTCTTGGAAGACACGCCTATCAAAACAAGCACTTCTAGCGACGGCCAACCGCTGGAACAATTCCTTAACTCCCAACCAGAAAATCCGCACAACTGGAGTCTGAAATGGGACGGTGAACTGCAAGTAACACTGGATACTTTCCGCGATATGGGCATCGCCTATTCGGTAGGTTTGGTGATGATTTACTTGCTGGTAGTGGGCATGTTCCGCAGCTACTCAGTGCCGCTTATTATCATGGCGCCGATACCGCTGACCATCATCGGCATAATGCCCGGCCACGCCCTGCTTGGGCAGCAATTCACCGCGCCTAGCATGATCGGCATGATCGCACTGGCGGGAATTATTGTGCGCAACTCCATCTTATTGGTGGATTTTATTCAGCAAGAAGTGCGCAGCGGTAAATCGCTAGAAACTGCCACCATTAACGCCGCCGCCGTGCGCGCGCTACCCATAGGCCTCACCGCTTTGGCCGCCATGATGGGCGGGTTCTTTATTGTCGATGACCCAATTTTTGGTGGCCTCGCGGTTTCACTCATTTTCGGTTTAATGGTTTCAACAATACTCACGTTGGTGGTAATCCCGGTGGTTTATTACGCCTATCACTATCGAAAACACTCACCCATTATTGAACATCCATAACCAAGAGGTAATTATTATGTCTTCTGAACGCGCATTAACGGCCTTTGCAGGCTTTATGGTTTTACTCAGTGTTGCCCTTACCCATTGGGTACACCCCGGCTTTGTGTGGTTTACGGTTTTTGTGGGTGCGAATTTGTTTCAACAATCCTTTACCGGCTTTTGCCCAGCCACCATCTTTCTGCGCAAAGTCTGTAAATTCAAAACTGAAAAAGAGTTGGCTCTCACCAAGTAGCTGTGCCCCTCGCCTAAATAATCCCCCAGCTCAACAGACCCCAGCCAACCTAGGCTGGGGGCCGCGCCTTAATTCCCCACCCACACACGCCTCAAATTTGTTAAGATGCCCGCCACAACAAAATTAACTTTCCAATACAAATCGAGAACACACACATGCTGATTGAAGCCCCCATCTCCCTTGGCGAACTCATCGACAAAATCACCATTCTTGAAATAAAAGCGGTAAACATCAGCGATGCTGGCAAGCTCAAAAACGTGACCCACGAATTGAATGTGCTGGACGCTAAAGTGGATAGTTTGTTAGATGCAGCAGGTGTAGCCAAACTCGCCCCGCTCAAACAAGACTTAAAAGACATCAACCAAGAGTTGTGGATTATTGAAGACGACATTCGCGATTGCGAATACGTAAAAGATTTTAGCGATAAATTTATTCAACTCGCCCGCGCCGTTTATGTCACCAATGACAAACGCGCCAAAGTGAAGAAAGACATCAATCTGGCGTTTGGTTCAGAATTGATTGAAGAAAAATCTTACAAAGATTATCAATAAGCTCGATGGAAAATTCGCGTCCGCCCATAAAGATTCTGTTAGTAAAAATGTCGTCTATGGGCGACATTTTTCACACCTTCCCCGCCATTAGCGATTTAAAAGCAAACTACCCAGACGCTATTATTGATTGGGTGGTTGAAGACGGCTTTAAAGAAATCGTCGATTGGCACCCCGCAATTAATAAAGCGATTCCCATTAGTTTGCGACGCTGGATGAAAGAACGCGGTGGTAAAAGCTGGCGCGAATTTAAGGCGTGGAAAAAAAATCTGCAAAGCGAACGCTATGATTTGGTGATAGATGCACAAGGTTTGCTCAAAAGCTCGCTAATCGCCAAGTGTGCAAATGCTGCAGTGATTAAAGGCTTTAATGGCAAATCCGCACGCGAACCTATTGCGAGCCTTTTCTATAACGAACGCTTTGACGTCAACAAATCACAACATGCTGTTGAGCGAACTCGACAACTGTTTGGTCAAGCATTCGGTTACACGCCTGCACCTACGCTTAACTTTGGTATCAACCAAAATTTCTCACACGTCGCCAAAAATCCGCGCAAGCTGATGTTTATTATTGGCACCAGCTGGGTTACAAAACTCTGGTCAACCTATCACTGGCAGAGGCTTACTGCCCTCGCCCTTGAAGAGGGTTACGAGGTAGAAATTATGTGGGGCAGCACAGAAGAAAAAGCGATTGCCGATAGCATTATTGCCGCTTGCCCCAAAGCAACGCGACCACTACAGCGAATGACAATTACCTCGATTGCAGAGAAATTAGTAGAGGCCGCTGGCGTAATTGGTTTGGATACGGGATTTTCACATTTAGCAGGGGCACTGGAAACACCTACGATTGCGCTTTATGGTGCAACATCACCGGTAAAAGTGGGGCTCATTGGCAATCACACCAGCAACCTACAAGTTGAACAACCATTGGCTTGCATGCCATGTCACAAACGCCAATGTAAATGGCTTTCAGAAAATAGCCATGAAACTCCGCCCTGCATGAATGGTATAAAACCTTTCAGCGTATGGAGCACGCTAACCACAAAAATGAGCAACTAGTTTCCAGTAGAGGACAGCGATGTACAAATTCTTACTTCATGTCACCTACGCTTACGGTTTGCCAATTTGCAAACCGCTTGAGCAAGAAATTAAACGTCGCGGCTATGAGGTAAAATGGTTTTCTGAAATGGAGCAAAGCAGCTGCTTGCTACGTGACACTGGCGATTTACTTTTAACGCCGCAAGATGTTATTGATTATGAACCGCACATTGTTTTATCGGCCACCAATATAGTGCCAGATTTTTTCCCCGGTATTAAAGTGCAAATTTTTCACGGCTTTTCAATCAATAAACGTGCTGCAGAAAAAGGGCATTTTCGCGTGCGCGGTTTTTTTGATCTCTATTGCACCCAAGGGCCTTCCACAACCATCCCCTTTCAACAAATTGCCAAAGATCTCGGTTACTTTGAGGCGATAGAAACTGGCTGGTCTAAAGTTGACCCTCTCTTTCCCATAATGCCAACGCAAAATCAGCGACCCTGCATTTTGGTGTCATCAACGTTTACACCGAAACTAAGTTTGGCACACAGCGATGCTTTTATCGCCGAGTTAAAACGCTTAATGGAATTGGACAAATACGATTGGATGATCACCATGCATCCACTGATGGATAAAGACTGCGCCGATAAGTTCAGAGCACTGGAAAAAACCAACGTAAAGTTCAAAGACACGACAGATTTAATTCCGCTATTTAAGCAGGCGGATTTAATGATTGCCGACACTACCTCAGCAATTGCGGAGTTTTTACTGCAAGAAAAACCGGTGGTGACATTCAATAATAACAAGCCAGACAATCATTTGATTGATATACAGCAACCAGAACAATTGGAAGCCGCTATTCAAAAGGGACTCGCATGTCCAGCAGAGCTGATGGCCTACATCAAGCAGTTTATCGCGGAAACCCACCCTTACAATGATGGCCAATCCAGCGCACGAGTTATTGATGCTTGCGTAAACTTTTTGCGCAAAGATAAACAGCACCTAAAAAGTAAACCGCTCAATCTGTTGCGCAAGTTGCAGATCAGAAAGAAATACAAATTCTTTAGCTTACGCAGCTACACCAAACCCATCACGCTAAAATAAAAGCTACTTTCTCAGGTAACGATTCAACATGGGGTTTAATAATTCCCAAACGCGCTCAACTGTGATGAGATTAAAACGCTCTTCATAGGTCATAGATTTTTGCTCTGCTTTCGAGCAGAAATCATCTGGGCTAATTCCTGCAAAGCGCTCACCCTGCCCCGGCAACCAGCGAGACTTAGAAATTTTAGGCGGAAAAATTGCAAACGAAGGAACATCCAAAGCCTGTGCAAGATGGCGCGCGCCACCTTCGTTACCAAAAAAGAAATTGCAATTAGCGCTCAACGCGCATAAATCACGCAATGAGTTGGCTTCAATATTGGTAAAAACATTGGGGTGATTATTCATTTCTTGGTGCACATTAATGGCAAACTCACGCTCTGCACTAACAAAATTAAAGATGATTTGGGCATCATAATTATCAATAATGCGCTGTAAAACTTGCTTCATGCACTCCTTATCCCAAATTTTATGTTGCAGGCGTGCAGAGACCACCGCCAGCATCACCGGTTTCGCAAAATCAATTCCGGCTTGCTGCATATAATCGTGAAAGTGCTGCTTCTCAGCATCAGTCACATACAACCTAAAATCCTTGCAATACTTAACGTCTGCAACCTGCTCTAGAGGTTTTAAAAACGCCAGATTGTGCTCAATCATATTGCTAGTTTTATCACCGCGATTATCCACCGGATAATTCAAGGCTAAAAAACTGTAGCCTTTCTTAGTGCCAATACGAAATGCAGTAAAAGGAGACAACAAAGAAAACAAAAGCGTACGCACAGTACCGCGCATATCAATAATCACATCGTATTTATTGGCGCGAACAATAGACCAAGCTCTACGGATATAACGGAAGAAGTTTCTGTCATCCTTCGAATCAAAGGTAATCACCTTATCTATATCAGGATGCCCTTCATACAAGGGTGCAATTGGTGTATTGAGCAAGTAATGAATTTCCGCATTCGGAAATGTCCTGCGCAAACTGGAACACAAGGAGGTTCCGAGCACCGCATCACCCACCCGACGAAAACGAATTACCAATATTTTTTTAATGTCGCTCGCTGACCTCATATTTGACTTCCAATTACTTCACGGTACACGGCCAAGGTTTTTTGCGCCATCACAGGTGTGATAAATTGGCTAAACAATAATTCATTGCCCTTTTCAGCAATGACTTTCGCTTCTTCAGGATGATCCAATAGATAAACCAAATAACGCGCAAGCGCTTCATCATCGCCTTTTTTTGCAATAAAACCTGTCTCACCCTGCTTAATAATTTCTGCTGCCCCGCCCGCATCAGTAGTGACTATAGGTACCCGGTGATAAAAGCATTCATACAAAAACTGCGCAATACCTTCCAACTTTGAACTCATAAACCCAATATCAAATTGAGGGATGAAATTTGAAGCACTCTCGGTAAAACCCAAAAATGAAATATAAGACTCCAAATTATGAGCTTTCACCAGCTCCATAATGTCAGGCGTAGTATTAGATGGGCTGCCGATCTGAACCAAATGAACATCCTTCCGGCCATATTCATTAATTAAACGATGAAGCGTGCGCACCAAGGTGAATAAATCCTTAGCGGGATAATGATTAGCAATATTGCCAATGATTTTTTTATCAGATGCTATATCAAGCTTATCGCGAAGCTTAAATGGCGTAATATCACTTTTATTATCTATGCGCGTACCGTGATAAACCGTCAAAATTTTAGATTTATCTTTTACTCCCTCAGCCAAAACACTGTGCGTCTCATCAGAAACGCATAAGTATTTTTTGATTTTCTTGTAGTTGTATTTATACAAAGAAAGAAAATTTTTCCGCACAGGATAGGAGATTTTTTTACTGAGAACAAAAGGCGGTAAATTTGAAAAATGATCTGCAATAATAGCAAGCTGCATAGCGGTAGGATCGTGCAAATGAATCAAATCAATTGATTCCGCTTTACACAGCTGAATAATACGACGAATGAACTGCGCATCTATCCGGCGACGGCGGCGCGAGGTGAAGAATTTAATATTGAGTTTGATAAGCTTCTGGTGAAACTGACCGCCTTCAACACACAAGACAATATTATTTACTTCAGGGTTAGATTGCGCCAATTCGAAACATAAATTTTGGATATGATTTTCACCACCACCCCACTTCAACACACCGGAAACATGCAAAATATTCATAGAGGTTTTATACCCAATAACACGCTTACTAGACGCCAAATACCCAACAATTTCTGTGTGGCATTATCGCAATTTTGGTCGTCATAATACCAAAAATCTCGCCCATGAGCGCAGACAAACAAGGTGGGCAACCGCTATAATCACGCCCTATTACTTATCGCTATATTATATTTATTATTTTGCCGCATGCGGCATCTGAAGAGTCTGTTATTGCTATGGAAAAAACCTACGAACCCCATGCTATAGAACGCCAGTGGTATGAAACCTGGGAAGCCAAGGGCTACTTTAAGCCAGCTGGCGAAGGCAATCCTTATTGCATGATGATTCCACCACCGAATGTCACCGGCAGCCTGCACATGGGTCATGGTTTTAACAACGCAGTCATGGATACCATGATTCGCTATCGCCGCATGAAAGGCGATGACACTTTATGGCAAGTGGGCACCGACCACGCCGGTATCGCCACGCAAATGGTGGTTGAACGCCAACTCGCCGCACAAAGTATTAGCCGTCACGATTTAGGCCGCGAAGAATTCCTGAAAAAAGT
>CAZZEV010000153.1:0-6990 GCA_964653305.1 uncultured Cellvibrionaceae bacterium
ACTGAAATTGATAAAGATTTGGATATGATTATTTCGTCGCACGAATTCAATCAGCCCAAAGAGGCGCAAGAATTCTGGCATGCGCTGCAAGCGCGCGAACATTTTGACCCAGCGCGCACCTTGTTTATTGATGACACCGCCCGCATCTTAGAATCAGCCAAAACCTTCGGCATTAGATACCTAATTGGTATTCATCAGCCTGATAGCCAAATTGCCCGCAAAATGGATGCATTCCCTGCGATACATCATTTTGATGAGATTATGCCGCCCGCTTAATTCACTTGAAGACAGATTAATGTTTAAGCCGTATTTAGAGTCCAAAGTTCGTTTAGATAAATGGCTTTGGGCAGCGCGTTTTTTTAAAACCCGCAACCTTGCTAAGCAAGCCATTGAAGGCGGTAAAGTCCATTGCGATGGCCAGCGCGTAAAAGCCGCAAAAGAAATTAGCGTGGGTATTACGCTCAATATTCGCCAAGATTTAGATGAAAAAACGATCATCGTAAAAATGCTATCCGATCAACGCCGTGGCTCACCGGAAGCCGTTTTACTCTATGAAGAAACCGAAGAAAGCAAAACCCTGCGCGAAAAGCGTAGCGCCGAGCGCAAAGCCGGTTTGGGCAGCTTTTTAGTGAGCGATCACAAGCCCGACAAAAAAGAACGCCGCCAGATTCACCGCTTTCAACGCATCAATTTATTTTCAGAAGATTAATGTTTATGCCTAGTAACGATTTATTAAACCGTTTTATTTTCGACGACTGCGATATTCGCGGCGAGCTTGTCACCCTTGGCAAAAGCTACCGAGAAATTTTAAATCACAATGTTTATCCACCCGCTATTCAAAAATTGCTGGGCGAATTTTTAGCAGCCGTAGGCTTGCTATCCTCCACTTTAAAATTTGATGGCGTGATTATTTTGCAAGCACGCGGTGAAGGCGCAATTTCCACCATTATGGCGGAATGCAATCACCACAATAATATTCGCGGCATAGTGCGCTTACGCGACGACCTAGAATTAACCGAAACTCTTGCTCAAACGGGCAGCATGCAAGAATTGCTCGGCAAAGGTGTTTTGGTCATTACTATTGAGCCTAAACGCACCGAAAATTTTGGCGGAAAGTTGGAGCGCTACCAAGGCGTAGTGCCTTTGGAGAAAGAAACTTTAGCAGGCTGCTTAGAAGATTATTTTCAGCAATCCGAACAGCTTGCAACACGCTTATGGTTTGCGGCAGACACCGAGTACGCGAGCGGATTTTTAATTCAAGCACTGCCACAACAATTAAAAACCAATGCAGACGAAAATCGCGATCATTGGGAAACCATTGAAACTCTGGCAGACACTATTACTTCCGAAGAATTATTGGGGCTTGATCACGAACAAATTCTCTACCGTTTATTTCATGAACAACCGGTACGTGTATTTGAACCAACCCAAGTTCAATTTGCCTGCAGCTGTTCACGTGAACGCAGCGAAAGCGCCTTGTTGGCCTTAGGTAAAGATGAAGTAGAAGAGCTCTTAATTGAAAAAGGCACTATCGATATTGATTGCCAATTCTGCAACCAGCACTATCACTTTAGCCCAGAAGATGTGCGTATTTTACTGGGTGGAAAAATTCTGCATTAACAAACAGTGCGGCTCCTTTTCTGGGAGCCGCACTGCACTTTTTCAGTGTGTATATTTACGGCGCTGTAATATCAAGAACACAAACCCCAGCACTAACAAAAACAATGGCGAAGGTTCAGGCACAGACGTAGTACTAGATGGCTGAGTGCTAACCGGCGTGTGGCCATCGACAACCAATTCAAATAAATATCCCCAGTGTGGCCCAGCACCTACGTTATAGCGCAGATAGCGTGCCGATTTATCCGATGGCAAAGTTGCATCGGCTACATCGTGCACCGCACCATATTTAATGCCGTTATAAACATCAGTATGATTCAAACGCGATTCATTGTGATAACTACCCGATGTTAAGCTAGCCCAAGAAACATTATCGTTACTGATTAACAAGGTGTAATTATCTAGGTAGCCTGAACCGCCATAGAGTTCGATTCTATCCAGCACATAGCTATTTAAAAAATCGATTTGAACCCAGCCACCATAAAATCCAGAATTCCAGGAATTTAAACCCGTGTTGCCCGTAGCACCAAAATCTTTATCAATAATATTGGAATGATCATACTGCGCATGGCCGCAACCAGTGTAACAAGAGCCAGCCGTTGTAGTGACGCCGCTAATATCCGTTAATACCAATGCATTTGCAGTGGTAGCAATCAAAAAAATTACGACACCTAAGAATTTTTGTAAAAATAACATTGGAACTCCCTCCATTAATACCAAACTTTGTTTTATCTAGCATGGTTATATTATTAGAGAAAGTTGGCGTAGTCCACCCCCTAAACAGGGGGGTTAGCGACTGGGTTTTACACTGCTTGAAGTTGAAGAAACAGCAAGGCGCGCTTTAGCGGAGACTTTTGATTTAGTTGAATGTTGCGCGAGCTTGCGCTCATAGTCTTTTACCATCTCTGCATATTCCGCTTCGTTGGTAATAGTCCTCTCTTGTGATTTAACATCCTTATGGTCAGTCATCGTTTTGACTGTATTAGGCTTATGTAGAGATGTTTTTGATGTACCCGTGTCTTCAGCAAAACAGACCTTTGTCACCCCAAACATGCTAATCACAATGAGTATTGTTAAAAATCGCTTGAACATATTGGCTACAACTTCCTCGCACGAAATTTACGGCCTTTGATTTTTCCATCCTGTAAATGCTGCAAGGCTTGCTTGGCAATGGATTGATGCACCGCTACATAGGTGCTGAAATCATTAATATCAATCTTGCCGATTTTTTCAAAAGCCAATCCAGCCTCTTTTGTTAGCGCACCAATAATATCACCCGCGCGCACTTTCTCCTTTTTACCGCCATCAATGCAGAGCGTAACCATCTCTGGCATTATATCCATCACGCCATCGTTTTGTGGCACTGCCTCTAATGCAATGGGATGTTGTAAATAATCTTCCAAACGATTTAATCGCCCAAGCTCATTAGGTGCAACTAAGCTCAACGCCAAACCAGTTTCACCCGCACGACCGGTGCGGCCAATGCGATGCACATGTACTTCACTATCGTGTGCGAGTTCCACATTAATAACGGCATCCAAGCCTTTAATATCAATGCCGCGTGCAGCAACATCAGTCGCAATTAATACTGAGCAACTTCTATTCGCAAAACGCACTAACACTTGATCGCGGTCTTTCTGTTCTAAATCGCCGTGCAGCGCCAAGGCATTAATGCGCTGCGCGCGTAATAAATCACACACTTCCTGACATTGAATTTTGGTATTGCAAAACACAATAGAGGATTGCGGTTTAAAATGTGCGAGCAATTGCTGCACAGCAACATTTTTACGATCGCCATCGCGCAACTCATAAAAATGCTGTTCGATATTTGTATCGCTGTGGACAGATTCGACACTCACCTCGTGCGGATTTTTTTGGCAGTGAGCGCTGATTTTTTTAATTTCATCGGGATAGGTTGCTGAAAACAATAAAGTTTGGCGCTCTTCTGGGCAGGCCGCCAATACAATTTTCAATGCATCAGTAAAGCCCATATCTAGCATGCGGTCAGCTTCATCCAACACCAACTGCTGTACGTTTTCGAGTTTTAGTGAGCCTTTTTCAATATGATCTACAATTCGCCCTGGCGTGCCCACAATAATATGCGCACCATGCTCAAGCGAACCAAGCTGCGGGCCAATTGAAACACCACCGCAGAGTGTCAGCACTTTAACGTTGTGAGTGGCTCGCGCAATACGGCGAATTTCTTTCGCCACTTGATCCGCCAATTCGCGCGTGGGGCATAACACCAACGCTTGAATTGCGAATTTTTTTACATTGAGTTTCGCCAGCAAACCAATACCAAATGCTGCGGTTTTCCCACTGCCCGTTTTTGCTTTGGCGATAATATCTTGCCCTTGCAAAATTATCGGCAAACTTTCCGCCTGAATCGGTGTCATCTCGCTATAACCAAGAGACTCCAAATTGCTCAGCATTTCAGCGGAAAGCGGGAGAGATGAAAATTTTGTTGCTGTCTGTGTTGCGGTCATAACTAACTCAATAGGGTAGGTAAAATTTACGTTTAGAGATCTATATCAATGCCGTCACCTTTACGAAACAGGTGGCCCAGCATTCTAAAAGCCCAGAAAATAATTTCAGCAGGAAGTTCAATCAGTATTTCCATTGTGTCTAAAGGCCAATAATCCTCCTGACGCTGCCCTTGTCTTTTACTAGGCCAAATCAAATAGGCTAGAACGAAACAGACTAAAGCAATAATTAACATCGTCCATTCAAACGGTGCTATAAATAATTTCACAATGCACGCTATACCAACGAAAAAAAAGATTGTGGCTGTAATCGCTCTGATAAGCGTCATAGGATTCCCTTTACTGATTTACAATCGTCGCAAAACACCCAAGCTTTTCACCAAAGGCAATGCTTCAAATAACCCAGACTCTTGTGCAAGCGTCCAAATTTCAAACGGTGGGCGGCCGCCGTCAGCGGGGCTGGGGAATACATCGTGAATCACTAAATATCCGCCACGAATAACATGACCTGCCCAACATCGATAGTCATTTAACGCCGCCTGCATACTATGACCGCCATCGATAAAAACCAAACCCAGCGGGGTAGACCAAAAGCGCGCAGCCAAAACTGAAGGCGCAACAATGGGAACCACCACTTCCTCTAAATTCGCACGCGCCAGTGTGTGACGAAATTGCGGAAAGCTATCCATTTTGGCGAAGCGTGAATCGTACAATTCAGGATCATGATATTCCTCACCCAATTGATGTTCTTCACTGCCGCGATGATGATCTACTGCAAATAGAATAGTCTGCTTACGTTTACAGGCAGCGCCCAAATAGACGCTGGATTTTCCGCAGTAACTGCCCACTTCTAATAAAGGGCCCAAGTCTGCGGCGGCTAGCGCATGCTCATAGAGCGTCGAGCCTTCGGCTGCATCCAAAAAACCTTTAACCGTATTGATATCCAAGGGCAAATCTATAGCATTTGGCAGCATAGCGAGTCTCAAGCATAATGAAACCCTCATTCTATCAGACTTGGCAAACTAGCCGCCTTGGTATAAACACTTAATGCGCCGCAATAGCACACCCTATTTTGTAAAACGAGTTTTAACCTTGCTGAATCGCTTTTATGTAAAGCGCTTTATTGAGCCGCAATTTGATAGTGTGGGCGAAGGGCTGGAAGTTGCGCATCCGCGCAATGTAGTGATCTTTGGCTGCAATATTCATGTCGGCCGTTACGCGCAAATGATTGCATCGCCCGATAACTGTATTCGTTTCACTACCTGGCCTAGTAAGAAAATAACTAATGGTATAAAGGGTGGGACAATTAAGATTGGCGATTACTGTTTGATTTCACCCGGCGTAAGAATTTCCGCAGAACAGTCTATTCAGATTGGTGACAACGTTATGTTCGCGGCAAATGTGTATGTGAGCGATAGCGATTGGCACGGCATTTACAATCGCATTCGCCCGTTTCGCTGCACCAAACCTGTGATTATTGAAAACAATGCATGGCTTGGTGAGCGAGTGATCGTCAACAAAGGCGTGCGCATTGGCGAAAATTCGGTGATAGGTGCAGGCTCGGTAGTGACTAAAGATATTCCGGCGAATGTGATTGCTGCGGGTAACCCAACACGCGTGATTAAACCAATTAACCCCAATCGCCGCATGTTAAAGCGTGAACTATTATTTCAAAACCCTGAGCATTATTTTTATAATCAGGACCAATTGGACCGTTATATGCTGGGCCAAAATTCCATTTGGAATTGGCTGCGCAGTTTAGTAAAACCACATCAGACTGATTAATTAAATCAAAGGAATAACTACTTATGAGATCTATAATAAAAAAAATTATTATCTTTTTTTTACCATATCAATACAGATATAGGATTAATGAAAAATCAAAGCAATTAATAAGGAAAATACACAATTTCGGATTTAAATATAAATGTCCTATGTGCAACTCACATATTAAGGGAATGCTACCTTTTGGATATGACTTCCCTGTATTGAGTGAAAAAAATGTTATAGGTGGAGGCTATCGCTTAAATGCCCGATGTCCAGTTTGTTATTCTGTTGATAGAGAAAGACTTTTGTATCTCTATTTGCAACATAAAACCTCACTCTTCAGACAAAAAACAAAGCTCTTGCATGTGGCACCTGAAAGAGCCTTAAGTTCATTCATCAAAAAGCACATTCGTATAGATTATTTAACTGCCGACCTATCCTCAGACGGCGTGATGGTGAAAATGGATATTACGCATATTGAATATCCAGATAATTATTTTGACGCTATCATTTGCAATCACGTTCTTGAGCATATCATTGACGATAGTAAGGCGATGCGTGAGCTACATCGAGTTTTAAAACCTGACGGATGGGGAATATTACAAGTCCCAATCTCTCGCTCCCTAGCGGCGACCTACGAAGACTGCTCAATCGTCACAGCAGAAGAACGAGAGCGTCTGTTTGGCCAATCTGATCATGTCAGGATATATGCTAGTGATTATTCAGAGCGGCTTAAGGATGCAGGTTTTCAAGTTGAAGAGTTTAACTGGTGGACTGATGATAAGCACTTTTGCGGTTCCACCAATACATATAGCTTATTACCAGGTGAGTCTATTTTTTTTGTTACGAAGCACACTGTTAATTAACTAGATGCTCTATATTTAGGATTCACTCAGCAGAATGGCGCAGCCGATATACTAAATAGAGGATCTATAAACGTAAGCATTTTGAGTGCAGTACCTCGCCGGAAGTAGAATAATTAAACCATAAGTTTTAAGAGAATTTATGGTTTTCTCTGGCATGTAACCATATCGCAAAATACTTCCCTTTTTTTCTTCAAATATTGTCAAACAGCAACAGCAGATGTCATTGCGCGCCTCACAACATGTAAATACTTGAAACC
>CAZZEV010000154.1:0-6940 GCA_964653305.1 uncultured Cellvibrionaceae bacterium
TGCAAACTTCCCACAGTACGGCGTAATGCTGGGCTGCCTTCAGCCAACTTATAACCCACAAACTCATGACCAACCTGCCCTGGCAAGCCCAACTCAACACGCTGAACACGCGAGCTACTGGTGGGCACGTTAAGATTCAGCCAACGCGCCATAGGCCCAACCGTCCAGCCCTGCATGAGTAGTGATATGAGTACGATAAAGAAAGCAATATTAAAAAAGAAATTCCATTCAGGCACGCCCGCCAACCACGGGAACATGGCCAGCACAATCGGAACCGCACCGCGCAAGCCGACCCAACTGATAAAGGTTTTTTCTTGCCACGAAAATTGAAAGGGCAATAAACATAGCCACACAGCCAAGGGCCGCGCGACAAACATCAATACCACCGCCACCAATAATGCGCTGGAGGCGTATTCGATCAACTTATGTGGGGACACCAGTAAACCCAACATTAAAAACAAACTGATTTGCGCCAACCAAGCAATACCATCGTGAAAGCGCTGAATATTAAAGAGACCACGCGACACGCGATTACCTACCATCAAACCCGCCAAGTAAACCGCGAGAAAACCGCTGGCGTGCATAACCGCCGCCAAACCAAAGATAAAGACGCCGCCGAAAAGTGCCAAAAGTGGATACAAGCCGGGGCTGAGCTGCAATCGCTCTACCCCATAGGCCAATATCCGTCCACCCAACAGCCCCACCGCTGTACCTGCCCCCATCTCCCAAGCGAAATCGCCCAACATCAACCAACTAAAGTTGGGCTCTTTGGTGATCATCAACTCAACCAACATGATGGTGAGAAAAACCGCCATTGGGTCATTAAGACCCGATTCAATCTCAAGCGTTGCGCCCACCCGGGATTTCAACGCGAGCCCCTGCATAGTCAATACTGAGAACACTGCAGCGGCATCCGTAGACCCCACAATCGCGCCTAGCAAGAGGCCATGCACCCAAGATAAACCTAGAATCCACGCCGCTAAGGCACCGCAGACGCCAACGGTAATTACCACGCCGATAGTGGCAAGTGAGAGTGCAGGCCGTAAACCCACGCGAAAAAGATGTATCTCGGTACGTAAACCACCATCAAACAAAATAACCGCGAGCGCCAGCGTGCCCATAAAATAAGCCGCTTTTACATTTTGAAATTGAACGCCTAAAAAGCCATCCTCACCCGCCAACATCCCAATAATCAAAAACACCAAGAGTATGGGCATGCCCATGCGCGGTGAAAGTGTGCTGGCAAGAATGCTGATAATAAACAGCGCACCGCCAAACAACATAAGTTGGTTCAGTACTTCCATTCAATAAAACCTGTAAAAACAATCAATTAATCAAATACCTCTAGAATATTACTACAATCATAGTCGATAGATGCGCCCCAATTTCGATAATTGCTATCCAAGATAAAGCTAGACCATCAATCACAGCCTTTTGTTCTTGGGCAGCATAAATACTGCTATGATTCGCACCATTATTTCTCCTATTAAGTTGTCCTCATGCTCAATAACTCTGCCCTGCAACAATTAGCTCAATTAAAAACCAATTTAGTCGCTCAAAAAGATATTTCCCAAGGCACAGTGCGCAGCACTACTAAACGTTTTGGTTTTGTGCTGCTGGACGATGGCCGCGAAGCATTCCTCGACCCAGAGCAAATGTTGCGAGTATTGCCGGATGACCGTGTTGAAGTGGAAATCACCACCAACAGCAAAGATCAACTGGAAGCAAAATTAGACAAATTAATCAGCAGCTCGCTCACTGAGTTTGTCGGCCGCTATGTAAATAAAGGCAACAATTTTTTTGTCGAGCCGGATGTGTTTAATTTCACCCGTTGGTTGTTTGTGCCGCCGCAAGATCGCAAGGGATTGAGTGTTGATGATTTAGTACGCTGTACGGTCTCCCGCCATCCTTTTAGCGATGGCAAAGCGCAAGTAAAAATTATTGCACGCTTGGGCAAGGCCGATGAACCCGGCATTGAAAATCGCTATACAGTTGCAAAGTTCCAATTACCCAACGAGTGGACGGCTCCCGCACAAAACCAAGCCAGCAGTATTAATTGGTCACCTTTAGTATTTGATAACGGTGAATTGGATTTAACTCACCTGCCATTCGTCACTATTGACTCCGAAAACACCCGCGATATGGACGATGCGATTTATATCGCCGCCAATGAAAATGGCTGGGAATTAATCACCGCCATCGCAGACCCCAGTAAACAAATTGATATTGATAGCCCACTCGAATTAGCAGCGCGCGAACGCGCCAGCACTGTGTATTTACTCGGCCAATCTATCACCATGTTACCCGCCGAGTTATCGCACGATACCTATTCACTTATTCCCGAGAAAAAGCGCCCCGTTCTTATCTGCAAAATGAAAATAGCAACTAACGGCGAAATTACTGATTACAACTTCGCAGAAGCGCAAATTCGCTCGCAACATAAATTAAGCTACCAAGCGGTAGCCGATGATTTAAATGGCGTAAAAACCTTAAACGATGCCGGCTTTAATGTAAGCGATGAAATCAAAAATCAACTGTTCACCTTGCAAAAATTTGCTCAGGTACGAGCCAACTATCGTTTAGAGCACACCTTGGTCATGGACGATAAGCCGGATTATTTTTTCATCCTCAACGATCAGAAAAAAATTGATCACGTTGATAAACGTGAACGCAATATCGCCCACCGCATGATTGAAGAAGCCATGCTGGTTACCAATATTTGTGCGGGCGAACTGTTTGTGAAAAATCCCGGTTACGGTATTTTTTCCACCCACGTCGGCTTTCGCACTGAGCGCTTGAACGATGCAATCAGTTTAATCACTGAAGATCGCCCAGATTTAATTGAAGCAGGTTTAACGGCTAGCGATTTATCGCAATTAGATAAATTCCAACAATTAATTAAAGAGCTGCGCACCAATCCAAACAACAATCCTAAAAATGCGCCCTTGTTATCGCTCCTGCAGCGCATGCTGCAAGCGGGTTCATTATCCTTTGAACATATCCCGCATTTTGGTTTAGGGTTTAACGCCTACGCTATGGTGACCTCGCCAATTCGTCGCTATAACGATTTTTATAATCACCTTGCCATTAAACGTATTTTGCGCGACGAACCTGCGATTGAATTAGACAACGCAACTTTAGCAACGCTGTTGCAAGAGCAATTAAATTTGGGCCGCCAAGCTTGCCGTTACTTAGAGCTTTGGTTGCAATCGCAATTTATGGCGCAGCAGATTGATACGCTCCACACAGGCACAATCGCACTCGTAAACTCCAACGGTATAGGTGTGCGTTTGGATGATTTAGGTATCGAAGGCTACGCCATGCTCGCCCCGCGCGATGGAGATGTGAAAGCACAATTCGATTCACGCCGTTTAAGTTTAACCATTGAAGGCCGAACTTATCGTTTAGATGAAAAAGTGCATGTGCTGGTAAAAGAAGTGGATGTTACTAAACGCAAAATTGCATTTGAAGTTGTAGATCAAGAAACGGCTGATAGATTGAGTGCTTGGCTGTAGTAAATGAACGGAAAAAATCAATCTCGCTAATTGAGAAGTTCATACAAGGCGGTTCACATCATGAGCAAAAAATACTGGCTCTTCAAAGGCGAACCTCATATTTACGGTATTGATCACCTCAATGCCGCGCCTAAAAAAATTGGCCGCTGGGATGGCATTCGCAATTACCAAGCGCGCAATTTTTTGCGCGACCAAGTTGCAATAGGCGATGACGTTTTTATTTATCACAGCAGCTGCAAAAACGTCGGCATAGTCGGCACGGCAAAAGTTGTGAATGCAGCCTATCCCGATCCCACTCAATTTAATCCAGAAAGCGATTATTACGATCCAAAATCTACACAAGCAAATCCGCGCTGGGTTTCGGTGGATATTCAAGTCACACAAACTTTCCCGCGCCTGATTCCCCTAGCCGAAATTAAAGCGCAGCCTGCATTAGCAAACATGGTTTTGATAAAGCAAAGCCGTTTATCTACACAGCCAGTAACTGAAGCAGAATGGGATTTTATTTTGAAAATGGTTTGAGTTACATTAATGGATTGAACGGTCAAAAAAGGTTTGATTTCATCTATTAAATTAAAAGGACACTCAAATGAAATTTATCGACTGCACTTACGAACTACATGCACCAGAAATCCTCGCAATTTTTAACGATGCCATTCTAAACACCACCGCACTCTGGGAATATAAAGCTCGAACACTGGAAACCATGCAAACCTGGTTTGCGACCAAAGCAGCTGGAAATTTCCCCGTTATAGGCGCACTCGACGAAGCAGGCAAACTCATAGGCTTCGCCAGTTTCGGCACCTTTCGCCCATGGGCCGCCTATAAATACAGCATCGAACACTCCGTCTACATACGCTCAGATCAGCAAGGAAAAGGTTTGGGAAAGTTATTTATGCATGAGCTAATCAACATCGCGAAGACTCAGGGTTATCACACCATTATTGGCGCGATTGATTTAGAGAATAAGGGCAGTATCGCACTACACGAAAAATTAGGCTTCACCCATTCGGGAACAATGAAACAAGCTGGCTATAAATTTGGGCGCTGGCTGGATTTTGCGTTTTATCAGTTGATTTTAGAAACGCCAAATAATCCCAACGAATACTAAAAAGCCGATCAATTGATCGGCTTTTTAGTATTCGATTAACACAGAAAATTAACGACTCTCAGAAAGAATAAGAGGTACCAAATACTTCGCAATGTATTCTGATCCTTCTGAGGAAAGATGATCAGAATCGCTATATAAAACTTTATTATCTTTTATAACATCACAAAATTCTTCATTACAAAAAAAACTTGTTGGATCAAACAGAGTGACTTTAGGAAAGTCGTTTATAACACGCGAAATGATTTCTTTATATCTGCCTACCCTATTATTATAATCAGCTCTTGAAACAGTACAATTAGATAGATTTTGGCGCCGGATTGGCGGCGAGGAGTCAACACCAATCGCCTTTTCGTTGAGAAAACAAGACTTAGGATCCAAACCGATCTCTGGAACATCAATAACAAAAATTACTTTTTTATTATTGACCTGCAAACGCAAAAGACTATCTCTTAGAGCTGTTTCATACATTACCCATCTATCTGTTACAGATAGATTGTTATTTAACGCCATTTGTAACCCGTCAACTCTCCTAAGTCCCATCCCATGAAATGTTTCTCCCGACATGTATACGGGTCCCATACTTGCAAGAACGACCATGCCTATATCTTTATCTTTCTCCAAATAATCGTAAGCATTTTTAATCGCATTTAAACAATATTTCTGTTTATATATTTTACTGTATACATCTAACCCCCAAAAAGGAATGCAACTTGGGAAAGACATATTAGACAGGTTTGGCCCCAATTGTTTTTTCAGCCCATGCTCAAGATGATGCGCATGTGAATCCCCCAAAAGCATTACCTTTTTTTTAAGAGGCCAGACATTGGTGCTTTCTTTTTGAGGAGGAGAATCAATAGACTTTGGCTCCTGAACATAAGCTGCAGCTCCAAAAAGCCCAATTGACAAAAGTAGTAAGCACAAAAGAGGTAAACGCAAATAGCTACATTTAGCACTTCTTATCGGTTGTTCAATAAAATTATATGTCCCCCATGCAAGCAGAATAGAAATGAAAATAACCGCTATTCTTATTATTTCCTTATGCAAATCCCCAAAGATAATATGTGAAAAAGAGATTAAAGGCCAATGCCACAAATACAATGGAAAACTGATTAACCCAAACCAAACCAATACCGGATTAGACAATATTTTACGATTGATATACGCCCTATCTCCAGCAGCGATTAGACAAATAGCTGATAAAACTGGAAATACGGCCCACAAACCAGGAAACAAATCACTTCTATCGATTATCAGAAAAGAGAGCACCAACAACGCCGCCCCAATTACCGATAAAAAATTACTCGAAGAGACCTCGCTATCGTAAACGCTGTCTTTTTTGTTTTGCGCAGCAAAAACAGCCAAACATCCCCCACTTAACAACTCCCAAAAACGAGATACAGGAGAGTAAAATGCGCCGACAGCATCGTCGAATATAACTAAAACCCCATAAAAAAAAGAAGCGGCAGCAAGGAGAGGAATCAGAAAACCTAACCTGATTTTTTTTCGCCATGCAAAAAAAATCAGTAACGGCCAGACTAGATAGAATTGCTCCTCAACACCAAGACTCCACAAATGAAGCAACGGCTTAGTCTCAGCAGAAACATCAAAATAGCCACTTTCCGACCAGAGCAAAAAGTTGGAGAGAAAAAAACCCCCACCTGCCATATGTTTTTTTAAATGATTATACTCATCGACATATAGTGAAAGCGAACCAAACAAACATACCGCAAACAGAACTAAAGAAAGAGCAGGAAATATTCGTTTTATTCGTCTCAAATAGAAGTCCTGAAAGCTAAAAACCCCAGCGTTAAGACTTTCAAAAATTATTTTTGTTATTAAATAACCAGAAATCACAAAAAAAATATCTACGCCGACAAATCCGCCTTTAAAAATATTTGGAAACGCGTGGAAACATACAACAAAAATAACAGCTATAGCACGCAGACCATCGATATCTGGCCTATATTTAACTTGGTTTGTCATACACGCAACCGCATCCTAAAATACTCCTTCAGCACTCAAGAGAAAATTTCTATAAAAGCATCCCTGCAAAAAAAAACACAAGCGAATACGAAGATATAACCTGCGAATTAAAGTGGCTAAATAGCACTTAAAATGATCATTCCCACTCAATAGTTGCTGGTGGTTTGCTCGATACATCGTAGCAAACGCGCGATACGCCAGAGATTTCATTGATGATGCGGCCAGATACTTTTTCTAACAATTCGTAAGGCAAGTGCGCCCAACGTGCAGTCATAAAATCTACGGTTTCTACCGCGCGCAATGAAATTACCCATGAATAACGGCGACCATC
>CAZZEV010000155.1:0-6938 GCA_964653305.1 uncultured Cellvibrionaceae bacterium
GAAAACAATAAGACACTTGAGTTCTTGGTCAGTGATGCAGAAAAAAAACAAGTAACTTTACTCAGAAAATCAGCGGGTGGATGGAAGGAGACTAAACTAGCCGATATTGAAATTCCTATCTATACCGATGTTGCCGATTATGACGGTGATGGTGATAAAGACATAGTTGTTACTGATTTAGGTGCCTTTCCTCCCTCTAAAAAAATGGTTGGCCGCGTATTTTTATTAAGAAAAAATAAATCAGGGAACTATGACAAAGAGCTATTAATTGAAGGCATTCCGCGGGCAACAGAAGCGAGAGCGTTGGATGTGGATGGAGATGGTGATGTGGATTTGGCTGTTGCTGCTTTTGGTGGGAATAATATAGGTGAAATATTTTGGCTAGAGAATCAAGGTGCAAGCGGAAATGTTAAGCATGTTTTATTGGGTCTGAGCGGCGCGTTAAATATTGCTCCAGTTGATATTAATGCCGATGGGCGAATGGATTTTGTGAGTTTGGTTTCGCAAGAACATGAAATGCTTGTTGCTTTTATTGCATCTGACAATAGAGAATTTAAAACACATGTGATTGCGCGTGCACCACACCCTATGTTTGGATCTACCAGCATGCGAATGGTGGATATGGATACGGATGGCGACCAAGATATCCTGTTTACTAATGGTGATGCCTTTGATACCCAAATGGATCCAAAACCTTACCATGGTGTTCAATGGTTAGAAAATAAAGCTAATTTAGCATTTGCGTTTCATGAAGTGGGGCGCTCCTACGGTGTGGCCAGCGCAGAGGCTGCGGATATAGATGGCGATGGCGATATGGACGTGGTGGCAAGCAGTTTTATCAATTATTGGGAAGATAAAAATCGTAAAAGTCTTGTTTGGTTTGAAAATGATGGGCACCAAAATTTCCAGCAACATAATTTTGTTTCACCCCCGCCGGGCATAGTGTCATTTGAGGTAGGAGATTTTACCGGTGATGGTAAGTTAGACATACTTGCAGGTGTCTGTCGGTTCGACATTCTAAAAATATTGATGTCAAATGACAATAAAGCCAAAGCGGCAGCTCAAAATAATACTGAGCTAGGGTCGCGTTTGATTTTTTTAGAAAATAAATCCTTCATTAAAACTACCTACTAATATTTAGTGGGTAGCCTGTGCATACCACTACTGCTACACACCAATAGTTATTGTTAAACAAATGTTTCGCGGCGCATCATCGAACTGTAACAATTAATCGAGGTGTGAACGTATGAAAAAAGTTGGATTAGGTTTAGCGGTAATAATGGGCTTAGCGGCTAACACGGCTTGTGCAGAGGTAAGCGAACTTAAGCAAGCGATTAATGCCAGTAAAGTTGATGTTAGTTTTCGCTACCGTGTAGAAAATGTAGATCAAGATGGTGTGGCAGATGATGCACTGGCATCCTCACTCCGTTCGCGTGTAGGCGTGCAAACCGGCGCCGCATTTGGCTTCTCGGGTTTGTTAGAGGTTGATAATGTTACGGTTATTGGCGGCGAGCTTTACAACAATACGCTTAATGGGAAAACATATTATCCGGTAGTGGCAGACCCCGCAGGTACTGATATTAATCAAGCGCTTATACGTTACCAGTCAAAAGATGCTAAGGCGCAGGTAGATGTTGGCCGCCAACGTACTAATCTGCTCAATCAGCGTTTCTTGGGCGGTGTCGCTTGGCGGCAGAACGAACAAACTCTAGATGGCTATCGCTATCAACAAAAATTACCCAATAATGTCTCTCTTGATATTTCACATTTTTACAATGTGAATCGGGTGTTCGGGCCTGTGGGTGTAAAAGCCGATGAGCATGGCGATTTTAACAATCTACTCGTACACTGGGCACCCACTAAAACACAGCAGATTGCACTGTTTCATCACGATCTTAATTTTGATAATTGGGCTGCGCGTTCTAGTGTTACCAGCGGTGTAGATTATGTCGGTTTATTCATCAACACGACTTCGCAAAAACTGCAGTTGCATTTGTCACTCGCTAAACAAGCAGAAGGTGATAATTCCCCCACAGATTTCTCTAATAGCTATTCACGCGTAGATGCTAATTGGAAAATAAATGCCTTTAACCTAGAAGCGGGTATAGAAACCTTGGGCGGCGATGGAAAAACTGCTGTGCAAACACCCCTGGCAACACTCCATGCGTTTAATGGTTTTGCCGATATGTTTTTAAATACACCGCTAAACGGCTTGCAAGATAAATGGTTAGGCGCAGGTTATTTGCTACATGGCCATTGTCAATTAGCCGCGCAATATCATCAATACGATGGCGATAAGGGCTCTGTTAATTATGGCGATGAAATAAATTTCACCTTCACGCACAATTTCAGTAAGCAATTGCAATTAATGGGAAAAGTTGCGCGGTACTCTGCGGATGAGTTTGCAAAAGATACGAATAAATTGTGGTTGGGTATGAGTTATGCGCTCTAATTGAAAGCGGAAATAATAGTAACAATATAAAAATGCCGCTGATGTTTAGCGGCATTTTTTTTACGCGATTTTAAAATGCAACTTTTATGCAACGGTGATGAGTCTTACCTCCAAAGGGGTAGTTGTCTTAAACTGGCAGTAAGATTTGATCTAGATCAAATTTAATCCCCGCAATGAGCATAACCTCCAATACCGTATATAGTCATTAAAAGTAAATCCGGCACAACATATGGTGTTTCATGACGGCATCCTTAAGATTCACAACAGAGCAGGTGGTATGGCAAGAAGTGCCGGGTGAGGTGTCGCTGGCATTCACCATAAGCGGCTGCCCGTTGCGTTGTAAGGGGTGCCATAGCAGCGCAGCGCGCAACCCAAGTGCTGGGCAATTATTAACGCGAGAGTATTTTTTAGCCCGATTAAATCAATATAGAGGCTTGATTGGTTGCGTTGTGTTTTTAGGTGGCGAATGGCTTCCCGCAGATTTAATTGTGTTGCTGCGCATTGCTTGCGAGCAGCAATTAAAAACGTGTCTTTACACCGGCTTCGAAAGCATTACTCCTAACCTTTTGCCCTATATCACCTATTTAAAAACCGGGCCTTGGGTCGCGGAATTGGGTGGGTTAAACAGCCCTACGACGAATCAACGTTTTATAGATGTACGTACACAAGAAAATCTTAATTACAAATTTCTTAAAAATCATAACCACCACAACAATCTCTAAGGAGTTGCTTATGTTGCGCCTCAGCCCCGAACAACTTAATGAAAAAATGCAATTTATTCAGGATTATCTTTCAGCAACTAATGCTGCTGATGGTTCAAAGATGGATGCCAATGCCAATGTGACGCAAAAAAATATCGCGACCATGGAATCAGAAATCATGAAAGATTTCTTTGTTCAGGTGAATCGCACGCAAGTCAGTAAAAAAATTACTGACTTATTTGGCGAAGAGCTAGCTAAGGAATATCTACGTCAAATAGATCAGCATGAAATTTATGTGCACGATGAAACCAGTTTAAAACCTTATTGTGCCTCACTCACCATGTATCCATTTTTATTAGATGGTTTAACTAAGTTAGGCGGTGAATCCAAAGCACCGAAACATTTGGAATCATTTTGCGGAACCTTTGTAAATTTTGTATTTGCGGTCAGTTCGCAATTTGCAGGGGCAATTGCTACGGTAGAGTTCCTTACCTATTTCGATTATTTCGCGCGAAGAGATTTTGGCGATAATTATTTGCAAACCCATGAAAAACTTATCGCTAACCACTTGCAGCATGTGGTTTATGCGTTAAACCAACCCGCTGCTGCGCGCGGCTATCAAAGTGTATTTTGGAATATTTCACTTTACGATAAGCACTATTTTGAATCTATGTTTGGCGAGTTTGTATTCCCCGACTTCACTAAGCCGGATTGGTTGTCGGTAGACAGGTTGCAACAGTTTTTCACTCGTTGGTTTAATCAAGAGCGTACCAAAACCTTACTGACGTTTCCTGTCGTTACAGTCGCCATGCTAACTGATAATGGTAAATGCAAAGATCAAGAATTTGCCGAAAAAATGGCGCAGCACTTGGCCGATGGCAGTTCATTTTTTGTGTACCTCTCTGACAATGCGGATTCACTCGCTTCTTGCTGCCGCTTGCGCAATGAAATTAGCGATAACACCTTCTCTTACACGCTGGGTGCAGGCGGTGTGGCAACAGTCTCCATTAATGTCATCACCATCAATATGAATCGGTTGGTGCAAGATGGTCGCGATTTGGCGGGCGAAGTACGAAAAATTCAACAGTACCAAGTTGCTTATAGAAAGTTAATGGATGACTATTTGGCGGCAGGAATGTTGAACGTCTATGACGCTGGGTTTATCAGTTTAGATAAGCAGTTTTTAACTATTGGCATTAATGGCATGGTCGAGGCTGCGGAGTCACAGGGCTTGGTAGCGGGTAATAACCCTACCTATATCGCCTTTGTGCAAGATCACCTAAAAATTATTTTCAATGAAAATAAATCCGCTAAAAAAGAATTTGGCTACTTGTTCAATACGGAATTTGTTCCCGCTGAAAACCTCGGCATTAAAAATGCGAAGTGGGATAGAGCAGACGGTTACAAAGTAAACCGTGATTGCTATAACTCGTACTTTTATGTGGTAGAAGATGAACTGAGTAATCCTCTTGATAAATTTATTTTACACGGTCGTGAGTTGGTGGACTATTTGGATGGCGGCTCGGCACTGCATTTAAATTTGGACGAGGCTTTAACGAAAGAGGGTTATACAAGTTTATTGAATATTGCGGCTAAAACGGGCTGTAATTATTTCTGCATCAACGTGAAGATTACCATTTGCAATAAATGCCAGCACATTGATAAGCGCACCCTACAAGCCTGTTCGGCCTGCGGCTCGCGCGATGTAGATTACGGTACGCGGGTAATAGGCTATTTAAAACGGATTTCTTCGTTCAGCTCTGGGCGCAGAACCGAGCACAGCTTGCGCTATTATTATTTGGATTCAGCTGAGCACTCCTCTCAAGAAGTTCAATCACCAGCAGAAAATCAACCGCCATTACAAAAAGTGGGTTAAGGGTGTTTGCATAGTTCTTGTTCGTCATCCCGTAGGGATCCAGCGTCTTTCACACGGTAAAGTCACTGGATCCCTACGGGATGACGATTCCCTTCTTAAGTAAATATCATTCCGTTTAAGTTAATTTTTAGTAAACATATTGCACATGGAGTTTCTGCCAGCGTTTGCTGGCATTTTTTCGTGTTAAGTAACATTTTTATCGTAAACGCTATCCGCTAAACGGTTTATCCATTTTCTTAATTGCGGTGGTAATTGCTGCATTAAGTCTAAGCTGGCTAATAAATTCTTAATGTATAGGCCTAAGTCGGTATCGCCTTGTATGCTCAATTTTCTCTGAAAGAAAAGCGTATCTGGGTCAATTTTATTGAGCGCCAATAACAATAAATAGTCGCTGCGGCTAGAAAAAATTAAATCGGGCTTTCTAGATTGAAAATCAACGGCTAATTGTGGCTTGCTTGTGTTTTTCGCCATACTTATGTCAACACTAAAATCCATATCAGTAACCGATATTCTAACCCACTTGTTTTTTATAAAATCTAAATCCCCAGTTCTAATTTGTTGTTTGAAAAGCTGGTTTAATAATGTTTGTAAAATGGGTTTTAAAATAATTTTCGGTGTATGTTTGGAGATTTTATGCAGCGCTAGTGGTGTGAGTTCTACCACTTTGTGGTTAAGGCTTTGTGGGTATGACATTTTAAAATTTCTCGTTTAAAAATACGTTAATATAAATGTCGAGCTTGCAAGAAATTATGTTGCTAATCTTATGCGAATTGCAATCACTAATTTCAACGCATTAACAATGCAGAATACAAACGCCTAAAAAGAGAAACCCATATGGAACTCTTATGCCCCGCTGGAAATATCCCCGCCTTAAAAGCCGCTGTGGAAAACGGTGCGGATGCCGTTTACGTGGGTTTAAAAAACGAAACCAATGCCCGCCATTTTTCCGGTTTAAATTTAGATTCTATAAAACTTAAAGAGGCTGTGGATTTTGTGCATGGGCAAGGTTGCAAGCTGCATCTTGCTATCAATACTTTTGCGCACCCCGATACATGGCGGCATTGGTCTAATGCGGTTGATGAAGCATTGCTTGCCGGTGTGGATGCGTTAATTATTTCTGATCTCAGTATTTTAGATTACGCCGCCAAGCGCTATGCCGATGCAGAATTACACTTATCAGTACAAGCATCCGCAACCAATGCAGCCGCTATAGATTTTTATACCCAAGAATTTAATGTGGCGCGGGTGGTTTTGCCGCGTGTGTTATCGCTCGCGCAAGTTAAAAATCTTGCGCACACGTGCAAAACGCCGTTAGAAGTTTTTGCGTTTGGCAGCCTTTGCATCATGGCAGAGGGGCGCTGTTATTTAAGTTCTTATTTTACCGGCGAATCACCCAATACCGCAGGTGCCTGTTCGCCTGCCGCGTTTGTGCGCTGGGATGAACGCGACGGCGTTTTAGAATCGCGGCTCAACGGCGTGTTAATTGATCGCTTTGCGGCCAATGAGAATGCTGGTTACCCAACACTCTGTAAAGGCCGCTTCACTGTAGATGATTCGCTCTATCACGTATTAGAAGAGCCCACCAGTTTAAATACGCTGGACGTGTTGCCCGAGTTGTACGCGCAAGGTATTTGCTCCGTAAAAATTGAAGGCCGCCAGCGCAGCCCTGCCTATGTAGCGCAAGTGACTAAAGTGTGGCGAGCGGCAATTGATGCAGTGAAAAAATCACCACAGAATTTTGTAGTGAAAGAAAATTGGCTGAGTGCTTTAGCGGCTTTATCAGAAGGGCGACAAACCACATTAGGTGCCTATGATCGCCAATGGCGTTAGGCAATCACATACTAACGGGTCACAAGTAAAGAATACTGTTTGATTCAAAACCGTATGCGGCATGGATGCCGCGTCCGAG
>CAZZEV010000156.1:0-6927 GCA_964653305.1 uncultured Cellvibrionaceae bacterium
GATCTACCCCTAGGCGGTCAAGTAAAACTTTACAGCTCAATCACTTCGTTTGCATAACGTAGTCTAGCAGCCGTAAATGACAGCCGGATGGCAGGCCGATTAAACCACACTATTTAGAAGACTCCCCACACTCGGAGCGCTTTTTACGGCGCCAATTTCAACCAAACGACGACTGATATCAAAGGTAGCTTGTGCAGATCTTGCCAATATCGCCGCGCGCTCTTGATTGCTGCGATCCAAATCAGCCTGTTGCTTATCCAACTCACGACGAATCTCTTTGCGCAACTCTTCCTCTTGATCAGCCTGCTGGCGCGCCTCGAGCTTGCGCGCCTTAATCTCTTCTTCAGATTGGGCACCCTGTTGCTGAACTTCAGAGGTATCTTTAGTCGCCAACTCCGCGCGAGCATCTGCCTCTAGGTTAGCCGCCTGAGCCGCAACGCGCCGATCTTGCGGAGATGGCTCAGCAGGCGCACTGGCCGCAGCACGAATAACTTGTGCCTTACGAAGCGTCGCCTCTGGATCACCAGAAACCGGAGAGGTATCGATAGAAACCTCCCCGCCCACAGCATAATTGAGACCATCAGGCCCACGCACAAAGGAATAAGTAGGCGAACCTGCATATTGACCACCGGCAGCAGCATGTGCCTGCTCATGGGAACGCACCTCGCGGTCGCGGGCAACCAATTCCGCTATTACCGCCTTTTGCTCTTCCTGATTTTTCTCGGGCGAATCCTTGGGCTCGGCGCTATTCCGCTCCCGAGGCGACACCCTCTCCCGCTCAACGTCTTCGTTTGGGCGGTATTCTGGGTTGCGACGATTTTCGCTGCGCGCAGTACCGGAGGATTGCTCCAAAGCTTTAAAACTGGAGTTTTTTAATTCAGCCGATTCCAATCCAACCGGCTGACGCCCAAGCGGCGCGAAGGGCGCGACCGTATTGGCACTGACAGATGGAATTGAGTTAATCACTTGAATCACCTTACCTTTTTGCAGAAAAATTAGAGTTACAAAAACACTTACGCTTTAGCGTTAAGTAGTGTACCTATGGTTTCATCCGCTGCTTTGACAATTTTGGCGGAAGCATCAAAAACCTGAGTTTGCCCTTTAATATTTACCAAAGACTCAACAATATCATTCTGCGCCGCGCTGCCGCGCTGAGTAGTTCCCGCACTCACAATCTGCTGAGCCGATTTGGAAATCTCGGCTTGGCTGCGTTGCATACCAATCAAGCCTTGGTTGACGGCTGAACCGCTTGCTACTGAACCTACGTCCATTACTCATCTCCTCACAAAAGTGGTAGAAAGACTTCATACAAACTAAGTTTACGCTCTGAACTGACTAAAAAACAGTCGAAGTTGCCGCTTTAGCGAGGATTTTAAGACAAGTTTGGATTAAGAATTACAAGAATATAACTAGCAGCACCTTATGGGTGCTTTTTGAACAACCCACGTTGAGCTTGGTGCTGGGATATAAATTGAGCCTGAGTAAATAATCCTTTTGCCGTCAAGCGATTAGCAACCGGCAAACCAGCACTCCGCAGAGCCTTTCCGCTCCACGAATTGCAGTTGCTAAAGACGCTGTAATGATACTCCGATTGGAAAAAAGACCCCATTGCATCACCAAAGGCAGGCAAGCGCATTAACTTACCCTGCGCATCTATAGCGATAGACTTACCCAAATAAAGTGCCAACTGGCGCAAGCCTTCATCAGAAATCGCTAGGGGCACTATGGTCTCGGGCGGTATTTCATCAAAGGGCTCATAGTCATAGGGCAGCAACTGTACCGCAGAATAACCAGAGGCAATTAAAGCTTTAGTTGCCGTACTCACAGATTTACTTTTACCCGTGAAATAATCGCCATCACCCCAGCCTATTCGCGCATAGGTTTGGCCCGCCAAATCATTCGCCAACTGCGGGTTTTGCGCCACTACTGCTTTGGCATCCAACAAAATACTGGTATGAAACCCCTTATAGATGAAATAGATGGTGTGCTTAGCATTAGCCACAGGAATTTCTTGGGTGCGCGGCAATGAAGCACACCCAACCAACAACAGACACATTAAGAAAAGTATTTTGGAGCAGTATTTCATAAGGCTTATAAGATTATTTTTTGAAGTTCAGTTTCATCAAAATAAGTAGCGACCAAATTTGGCGACTGATCTACCAAAAAAGGCACTACCCCCAAACAGGGTACCGGCAAACGCGCACGCAAGCTGTCGATATTTTCTTGCAACACAGGCATTTCAGCATCCACGCAGTTGGCAACCCAGCCCGCTATAGGAACGCCATCGCGAACTATAGCTTCAAACGTTAAGAGTGCATGATTGATGCAACCCAAGCGAATACCCACCACCATAATCACTGGCAACTGTAAATTTTTAGCGAGATCCGCTAAGGTTTCGCGCGGATTAATCGGCACACGCCAACCGCCCGCACCCTCCAATAAGGTAAAATCTGCCGAACCTAAAACACCACGGCAAAAGCCAGATAAGCGATCCACAGATAAGCTACGTTTTTCTTGTTGCGCTGCGATGTGCGGCGCGATAGCTGCTTCCAAGGCATAGGGATTTATTTGATCATAAACCAATGGCTGAGTAATGACAGACTGCAACAAAAGTGCGTCCGCATTGCGTAAACCTTCCTCCGTCTTTTCACACCCCGCAGCAACGGGTTTCAGCGCAGCTGTGGTTAAGCCTCTATTTTTTGCCGCAATTAACAAACCGGCAGCAATTAAGGTTTTACCCACGTTGGTATCTGTACCTGTAATAAAAAATGCTTTTTTGGCAGCTGTCTTCGAATTCATTGAGTTTTCACTTTCACATAAAACACATCATAGGTTGCAGGCAACAGATTATCGCTGCGGAAATTTTCGTAGGCCTGTTTAAACGCCTGTATTTTTTTGCGCCCGGTTAAACCTGTAGCGCGACCGCGATTCATATTTTGTGCACCCAAGGCTTTCAAGCTGCGCGTCAAATCTGACAACTGTTCAAACTGCATTACTTCCGGCGCATGCTCAAACTCAATAACCTGCAAGGCGTTAACCTGCAGGTGATTTTCTAACTGCTCGCGCACATGGAATTGGTTAACGTGCACTAGCGCATCCACTTGCTCCCATGCCGATCTTAATTCGTGCAAGGTTGCGGGCCCGAGCGTAGTAAATATGATTTCTCCACCCGGCTTTAAAATTCTCTGCAACTCCGCAAATAAGTGCGGCAAATTAGCGCACCACTGCAAGGCAAAATTGGAATAGATAATATCGACTGATTGATCCACAAAAGGTAAATATTCTGCATCCGCGCACAACCCGCTAGTTAGCAGATGATGCTCGCGCGCAAACTGCAACATACCCTCGGCAATATCTACTCCCACTACCAATGCCTGTGGAAATTTCAATTGCAACTGCGGCGTAAAATATCCCGTACCGCAACCCAAATCCAAAACGACCTGCGCTGTAGGATTTGGAGCCAGCTTTTGCAACAATGCTTCGCCAACTTTACGCTGCAAATTTGCCACAGAATCATAAGTCGCTGCAGCGCGACTAAATGAGTGTGCGATCTGTTTTTTGTCCAGAGCAACAGGCTGAATAAAATCCTGAATAACCTGCACCACTAATTCCGGCAAACCCCAGTGCACAGCATGAGCTGCACCAGCAATAACTTGTACAGTTTGCTGCGAGTTTAAACGCGCAAGCGCTTGTGCCGCTGCAACAGGAACCAAAACATCTTTTTCAGCAAGCAAATGCAAACCGGGCTGGGTTAGCGATACAAAAGCTTCGCGATTATCTAATTGCGATAACAGCTCTAGCGCTTGCAGCCAATTGGGATTCATTTTATCTGGCTCGGCCAGCACGCGAATTTGCCTTAACAGAGCACGCTCATTGGTATCGCCTTGCGCCAACAAACCACTGAACAATTTTAGTGTTGCTTGCGAATCAGCTGCAAAGCCTTTATTGAATTGACGATTCACCGCAAGCGGCATAGCCGTTTCGTAATCGCGACTCGCAACAAATTTTGCATTGGCGGCAAGCGTAATTAGACGAGATATTTTTTGCGGATAACGCGCGGCGATTTGTACCGCCAACATTCCACCCAGCGACCACCCCATAAGCACACATTTTTCTGGCAGTCGTGCAGCAATTAATTGCACAACAGCATCCAACGTAAACTCAGGAATCGCTTCGCTTTCACCAAAGCCAGGTAAATCTAATGCAATCACATTCGCGATATTTTGTAGCGCAGGAATTAACGGCTGCCACGATTGGCTTGCACTACCCCAGCCATGTAGCAAAACGATATCGTCTGACAAAGCGTGTTGCAGCCTACAAGGATAATAATGGGCTGCAAGCGCGTAACTATTTTCACTCATGCCCACTATCGCCAAGATGAGTATCGCCAAGGATATCGTTTAAGGCGTTTAGCAACTGATCGACTTGCGCAAGCGTGTGTTCGGCAGAAAAGGTAACGCGCAAACGTGAACTGCCAGGTGCGACTGTAGGCGGGCGAATGGCGATAATCAAAATGCCGCGCTGCGCTAATTTTTCTGCAATGGCTAGTGCGCGAGTTTCATCACCAATAATAATCGGTTGAATGGGCGAAAAAGAATCCAACAATTGCAATCCCAGCTGCTGAGCGCCGATGCGAAAGCGCCCAATTAATTCTTGCAGATGTTGACGACGCCAATGCTCTTCTTGCAAAAGGCGCAAGCTAACACGGGTCGCCGCCGCAACGGCCGGTGGCATAGCAGTGGTATAAATATAAGAGCGTGAAAATTGAATTAGCGTTTCAATTAATGTTTCGCTACCCGCAATAAACGCTCCGAAAGTGCCGAAGGCTTTACCGAGAGTGCCCATTAAAATCGGTACATCCTCTTGCGACAAACCAAAGTGCTCCACACTACCGCCGCCGGTTTTTCCCATGCAGCCAAAACCGTGAGCATCGTCAACCATTACCCAGGCATTATTTTTTTGTGCGAGCGCGGCAAGCTCAGGTAGGGGCGCACAATCACCATCCATACTGAATACACCATCAACCACAATAAGTTTGCGCTCGGCTTCTGTTTTATCTAAACGAGTTTGAAGATTAGTTACATCATTGTGTAAAAAGCGCTGGAAGCGCGCGCCGCTCAGGAGGCCGCCATCTAATAGACTGGCGTGATTTAGACGGTCTTCAAAAATTGCATCACCTTGACCAACTAACGCAGTAATTGCGCCCATATTGGCCATGTAACCCGTGGAAAATAACAACGCGCGCTCACGGCCAGTAAATGCCGCAAGCTCTTCTTCTAATGCGTGATGTTCGCTGGAGTGACCTGCAACCAAATGTGATGCACCGCTACCCACACCAAAGCTATTGGCTGCGTTTTGAAATGCAGCAATTACGTCCGGATGATTAGCAAGACCTAAATAATTATTGCTGCAAAAAGCGGTGTATTGCTTACCATCAACCACCACCTGCGGTGTTTGTGGGGATTCGAGCACACGGCGGGAACGATAGAGCTTCGCCGCGCGGCGTTCCGTAAGCGCAAAGGAGAGAACATTGTCGATAGCAAATTTTGGATTCACGCAAACACACACATTAAATTAAAAATAGGCGACCCAATTGAGCGATAAACTATTGCTATTGAATTCACCATCGTAGGCGACATTCGCATCTAGCGAACGCCAATTCTGCCATTGCAAGCGCATAAATCCATTAGAGCCCTTGAGAAAATCGACACCCGCTGCCCAACCGTAATTTAACCCAAACTCGGTTGCAGAATGGGAATCGTAATCGCCGTTACCAAAATAAGTCACATCGTAATCAAAGGTGACCATGGAACCCGCGATACTCGGGCCGGCAAAAATACTCAGAGAATCCGTCAACGGCAAATGACCTAAAGCATGCACACCAAGCGTGACAATCGACCAACGATCACTGGTAACGTCAGGGTCATAGAAAAAACTATCTTCGTCGTGCGAGCCAAGAACAACGTCGAGCATGGTGCCGGGGTCGATAGCAATATCCAAGCTACCGTCAAACGAAAAGTATTCATTGACTTGCTTGCCCATCAATCCGCGAAAATCAAGATTGGGGGAAATACAATCACCACCGGAAAAACTCGGCTGGTATTTAGTGCGGCACGCTTCCGTTAAACCAACACCAACGCCACCATAACCACCCGCCCAAAGAGAAGGGGCTAGCAACAACACCCATAAACAGACAAATAACTTTTTCATATGCAATTCCTAAGCAGTCTTTATTTTCAGAGTGATTAATACGAGGGGACGATTCTAAAAAACTCGCATTAATCAAAACTGAACGGCCCTGCCTAGGAAATTTTACTCACGTGGATTATTTGGCGGCGTTATAGAACAAAGAATCTAATTTAGCTTCTTGTAATTGATGCACAATCGCCGCCTCCTGTTCGCTTTCATCTTCATGCACTTCGTAAGCTTCAGGCTTAATACCTAGGCGCTTAAACAACTGCATATCTTTGTTGGCTTCAGGGTTGGGCGTGGTCAATAATTTTTCGCCATAGAAAATTGAATTCGCTCCTGCTAAAAATGCCATAGCTTGAGTTTGCTCATTCATTTGCTCGCGACCGGCCGATAAACGCACATGGGATTGCGGCATTAAAATTCTGGCAACGGCGATGGTGCGAATAAAATCGAAGGGATCTAAATCAGCTTCGTTTTCCAAAGGTGTGCCGCCCACTTTTACCAACATATTGATGGGTACAGATTCTGGGTGCTCAGGCATATTCACCAATTGCTGCAACAGGCCAGCGCGATCAGTCTCGTCTTCACCCATGCCAACAATGCCGCCGCAGCACACTTTCATACCGGCTTTGCGCACGTTAGCGAGGGTTTCTAAACGGTCTTGATAAGTACGCGTGGTGATAATTTCGCCGTAGTATTCGGGCGAGGTATAGAGATTGTGGTTGTAGTAGTCTA
>CAZZEV010000157.1:0-6873 GCA_964653305.1 uncultured Cellvibrionaceae bacterium
ACAGCAAGCCGGAGGCTACGCCGGAAAAGGGGGAGACGGAAGAAAACGTTTTGGTTAGCGCTGGATTTGTAACAGTAGAAGACATAAATCAAAACTCCGGATTGCAGGAAGTTTTGCAAGTGCTATGCCATTGGGTTTGATTTGCGCGAATATGGGCTTATCTTCGATCATTTTGGCGTTAATAGGCTGGTAAAAGCCGATAAGTCGTTAATTGTTGAATAATCAAAACGAGAAAGCAGTCTTTTAAATGATAAAAAACGAATCTTAACGGTGCGATTTCTTTATTGATGAGCGTCATATTGTTGTTTTGTGGGGCGATTTTTTGCATGGGGAGAATTGGTCTTTTGATATCTTGTATTTCTGGCGCTCAAATATGGTGCAGTTTTTCTCATGAAAACACTTCCTTGCCTAAGCGCTTTCCAGCCACTAAGCTGGCGGCCTTTGCTAATCCCTAAAATCAATGATCTTTTATTATGCTTAAAGTCCGAATTATCGCCGCACTTATTGCCATCGTTTTAACCATCCTTACTGTTTATCTGGTCCCTTATGTGATTAATTTTTATCAGGTCTGGACAGAAGGAATGACCCCTCAAGGGCGGCAGTGGTTTAACTGGAGTCAGGTAGGGGTAGGCGTGTTGATTGCGCTTTATGGTCTTTCGTTGTGGAGGAAGAAAAAGCCCTAGGCTGGCTGGGGGTAAATTAAACCCCCTTCACCACCAAAATCGTCCCATCCACACTTGTTACTTGCACTCGGCTTTCAGGTTCAATGGGCTCGTTGCTCGATCCATCCAAACGCGCTAACCACTCCACGCCAGAATAACTTACACGTCCATCGGCTTGGGTTATACGCGCAGTGACGGGCACAATTTTCCCGACCATATCGCTGCTGGTTTCTGGCCCCACTTCTTTGTTTTGCAATTTTTTGAGTGGCTTCCACAATATTGCAGCACTCCCTAGCGAAATAACGCCAAGCGCTACCAACGCAATGCCAAAGCTGTGAATAATGCCGAGCGTCATTAACACACCGGTAATCACACTACCAATTGCCACAAATAAAAGTGGCCCACTCATACCGAGCAGACTTAACTCCACTAACAGGCAAATACCGGCGAGCGCATAAAAAAAATAATCTGGATGTTGCGTGAAATATTCCATCGCCTCATTACTCCTCTTTTTGCAAGATAATGAATTATGCGTGATTAATCGTAGATGACACTGCAATGGCTTGCGCAACCGTGTTCGCAATGTTGTCGCCCGTTTTACCGTCTGTTAAAACAACGGTGCCTTGGTGTGCAATGGCCTTATGAGCTTCAATACTGCCTTGTGCCAGTTTAAAGTTTACCGCTACGCGCCCGTTCGGTGTTGCGGCAGCATCGCCTACCATTTGTAATGCGCCGGCATCGGCGGCGGCCACTAATTTAATCGCGGCAGATTTACCTTCGGCCTCTAAAATTTGTGATTCTTTGCTGGCTTTTGCCGCGAGAACTTGTTGTTCGCGCGCAGCTTCTGCTTCTAAAACAATTGCTGCTTTTTGGCCTTCGGCTTTGGCGATGGCCGCAGCTTTTTCACCTTCAGCTGTTAAAATTGCAGAACGCTTTTGACGCTCGGCAGACATTTGTCTTTCCATATCTTCTTTAATAGAAGCGGGAATCGTAATTTCCAATAATTCGAAACGTAATACCAAAATGCCCCAAGGTTGCGTGGCTTCCAGCATGGCTTTTTGAATCTCTGCGTTAATGGCTGCGCGGTTTTGAAAACACTCGTCCAGTTCCATAGTACCAATTGCGTTACGCATAGAGGTCATAGCCAACTGTGTAGTAGCGAGTTTGTAATCGGTGATGTTGTTAGTGGCAGAAGCTGCGTCGATCACTTTAATAAAGAGTACGCCATCAATCATAAGTGCCACGTTATCTTTAGTAATGGCGGATTGATGTGGTACCAGCAAGGTTTGCTCTTTGAGGTTGCGGTCTGCGGCAATTGAATCAAGAAATGGCACAATCCAATTGAAGCCAGAGCTTAGGGTGCGGGTGTATTTACCCATGCGATAAATCACATAGCCCCGGTTTTGCGGCACAAAATGTATGCCCTTTTTTAGGGTGAATAGTAAAACTGCAGCTATCCAAAAGGTGGGGTTGGATAAAAACGAAAAAAACGAGTCCATAGTTGAATCCTTTAAGTATGAATGAACGTGAGACGATGATGTGTCGTCGTGGTGAGGAAAGAATATAAGCAATGGCAGGTGCTTAGCAAGCGCAGTGCGCGGTAATAGTGCACAGGCTTTACCGTATTTATGTTGCAGTCTATAAGGCGAGTACCAGCTTATCTCTCTTTGCCCGCGACACGCAGACGCAAATAAATCCTTGCGCTTTTTGTGCGTCACTTAATACATGATCGCGATGTTCTGCTTCACCTTCTAGTATTTTTACTGCACAGGTTCCGCAGTCACCCACGCAGCAATCGAAATTAACATTTACACCGGCATCGCGCAGTGCGCTTAACAGAGATTGATCGGCAGTGGCCTTGATGATTTTATTGCCGTGCGCGAGTTCAAGTACAACCGCTTTATCGTGTGCCGATTTTTCAGCGGCGAAATGTTCCATTTGGATTCGGTCTTTATCTATGCCGAGCATGCGTGCGCAGGTTTCAATTTCCGCCAACATGGTTTGCGGGCCGCAGGCGTAAAAGAGAGTATTTGAGGGTGCCTCTGCTAAAAGATTCAGAATATTTAAACGCGACTGTTCATCGGCGGCATAAATAAATAGGTTGCGCACAAAGTTTTTTTGCAGTTCTTCTACAAAAGCCATATCGCTTTTACTGCGCCCTGCATAATGTAATTGAAAGCGGCGGCCTCGCAGTGTAAGTGTATGGGCAATGGACAATATGGGGGTTATGCCGATGCCACCGGCAATTAATATTGCAGGGCTGGCATCGGCATGAAGATGAAAATTATTGCTGGGCATGCCGCACTCTAGCAGCGTGCCCACACTAAAATTTTCAATAATACATTGCGATCCACCACTGCCATTCTCTTCACGTAGCACCGCTATTTCATAGAATTCCCGTTGATTGGGATTGCTGCAAATGGAGTAGTGATGAAAATCCTGTTTGCCGTTATTGAGTGTTACTGGAATGGTAATATATGAACCTGCGGTTATCAGTGGCAACTCCGCACCAGATGTTGCGCGCAATTGATAGTGATAAATGCGAGGCGTGAGTTGTGTGATCTGCGCAATGGTTAAACGTAAGCGCTCAATAGTATCGTTCATGGGAATGCATAGGCGTGGGGAATAATGAGATGAGCTTAGCAGATGGGTGGGGCTGTGTCAGGTTGTAGCCTTGTATGTGGACTTCAATGAAAAAACCTCCGGACTTTAAAATCCGGAGGTTTTTGGTTTCAACTAAATTTTTCGGGCATTAAGCCACTTGCTTATTGCTTTCTTTCTCAGCTGCTTTCTCAGCGCGTTTGGGCGCTATAGGTTCAACTTTTTTTTGTTTCTCGTAAAGGAAACGCAATACGGCGGTACGGTAGCTGTTGTATTCGGGATCATCCGCTAACTCTAAACGATTACGAGGGCGCGCGAGTTTAACGTCTAGAATTTCACCCACGGTTGCCGCCGGGCCGTTGGTCATCATCACAATACGGTCAGAAAGCAATACAGCTTCGTCAACATCGTGAGTAATCATAATGACGGTGTTGCCAAGTGAATTCTGAATTTCCATAAGTGAGTCTTGCAGGTGCGCTCTTGTGAGTGCATCCAACGCGCCGAAAGGTTCGTCCATCAATAAAATTTCGGGTTCCATAGCCAAAGCGCGGGCAATACCAACCCGTTGCTTCATGCCACCAGAAATTTCATCGGGGCGTTTGTGCATAGCGTGGGTCATGTGCACCAATTCTAAATTGTGCTCAATCCATTCGCGCATTTCTGCTCTGGTTTTCTTGCCTTTAAAAACACGTTTAACACCGAGTTCAATATTTTGATAAGCCGTTAACCAAGGTAAAAGTGAATGGTTTTGAAATACTACAGCGCGCTCTGGGCCAGGCTCATTCACTTCGCGGCCATTTAACATGACGCCGCCAGTAGTCGCTTGATAAAGACCCGCAACAATATTTAATACGGTGGATTTACCGCAACCTGAGTGGCCAATCAGCGAAACAAATTCGCCTTTGTTAATTTTCAAATTCACATCTTGTAATGCACAGAAAGGGCCTTTTGGCGTTGGAAAATCTATGCCTACTTTGGATATTTCTAAATGTAATTCGCTCATGATGTCATTCCTATCTTAGTATCCGCCGAGCGGAAAATTCTGTTAAGGAGCTTGCGTAAAATTACCTTGTTGTCTTATTAACGAACAATGGCCGATTTATCCCAGTTCACATAACCTTGTATGGCGAGCAGTGTGCGATCTAAACCGAAACCAATAACACCGATGGTGAGTACGGCTACGCAGATACGGCCGAGAGAATCCGATGAGCCATTTTGGAATTCATCCCAAACAAATTTTCCAAGGCCGGGGTTTTGCGCAAGCATTTCGGCGGCGATTAATACCATCCACGCAATACCGAGCGATAAGCGCAATCCGGTAAACATCATCGGAATAGACGATGGAATTACAATTTTGCGCACGTGGGTTAACCAATCTAAACGCAGCACACGGCTCACGTTGATTAAATCTTTACTCACGCCTGCAACGCCTACTGCGGTGTTGATCATGGTTGGCCACATGGAGCAGAGGGTTACTGTTAGCATGGAAATAATGAACGATTTAGAAAACATTGGATCTTCGCTTACATACACCGAGCTAACAACTAAGGTGATGAGCGGCAACCATGCCAGTGGCGACACAGGTTTAAAAATTTGTATGACGGGATTGAAGGCGCGATAGAGCGATTGGCTCAGGCCTATAACAATGCCCATGGGGATTGCGATAACTGTTGCTAAAATAAAACCACTTAATACGGTAAATAAGCTAGTTTGAATTTTGTTAAAGAATGTTGGGCGACCACTGTATTCACGCACGTTTATTTCAGCGTTTGGGTCTTCTTTTAATTTTTCTGCATTGCGTTTTTCTTGGCGCTCATAAAACGCGGCTTCGCGCGCATATTCATCCTTTTGTTCAGCAACTAAGTTGCCCCATTGCGTAACAACTTCTTTTGGGCCGGGGAAGGTGCCAAGCGAGGTTTTAATATGTTGCGCGCCCACATGCCAAAATAGCAGGAAAACAACCAAGCCTAAAATAGGCAAACAGGTTCCAAGAACCATGTCGCGCATTTTTGCAGGAGAAATTTTTCCAATAATCGCCGATGAAAATTTTGGCGCTACTTTTGCGGTTTGTACTGTAGGTACGGTGGGTACTGCACTTGTGGATTCGCTCATTTTTTGCCTCCAGCTTTTGCAAGCTTGCTTGTCTAACATCTCTCAGGCCACATAATGTGGGCGCAGCCTGAGAGAAATTTTTAATTAACTACTATGAACATGTCTGCTTAAAGTTTGTCGTTGCCTTTCAAGCCAACTGGGAACTTTGTTAAATACTCATTCGGTTTACGGCCATCAAACTTAATGCCGTCAATCCATTCAGTTGCGTCTGGAGTACGGAAGCCATCAACTTTGCTAAGATCAACTGGGAAATCTGCTGCAGTCATTTTGCCTTCTGCAATCAAATCTTTAGCCGCTTGTTGGTAAACTTCTGGCATTACAATTTTCTTCGCCAAATCGATATACCAGCTGTCTGGTTTGCCTTCAGGAATTTGACCCCAACGACGCATTTGCGTTAAGTACCAAATGGCATCTGATTGATAAGGATATGAAGCGTTGTAACGGAAAAACACGTTAAAGTCCGGCTCTGAACGCTTGTCCCCACGCTCGTATTCAAATATACCGGTCATGGAGTTGGCGATAACTTTTTCATCTGCACCCACATAGTTTGCATTTGAAATCATTTTTGCACCGGCTTTACGGTTTACGTTGTCTTTCTCATCTAGCCATTTACCTGCGCGAATTAATGCTTTAACAACGCGAATGTGAGTGTTTGGATTTTTCTCTGCCCACGCTCTAGTAGTACCAAATACTTTATCGGCCATTTGATTGGCAACAGTGATGAGTGGTACACCAATTCCGCGGAATACCGCTTGTTGATTCCACGGTTCACCTACGCAATAGCCGTTAGTGGTGCCCGCTTCAAGTGTTGCTGGCATTTGTGGTGGTGGAGTTACTGATAATAAAACATCAGCTTTAATCTGACCGGTGATATCACCTTTGTGCGGTGCGTAATAACCTGGGCTAATACCTGCTGCACCTAACCAATAACGTAAACCCATGTTGTGTGTCGATACTGGAAATACCATGGCCATGTTTAATGGCTTGCCTTGGTTTTTAAAATTTTCAATAACGGGTTTTAAAACGTCGGCTTTCATTGGGTGAATAGGTTTGCCATCTGCACCTTTGGGTACAGATTTTTTAATCATGTTCCAAATATCATTCCCAACAGTCCAGGCATAACCGTTTTGGTTTAGCGTGTAAGACCATACGAGTTCAGCAGAAGTACCGAAACCCGCAGCCGCACCAACAGGTTGGCCTGCCAACATATGTGAGCCATCAAGTTGGCCAGTGATAACGCGGTCGAGTACGACTTTCCAGTTGGCTTGTGCTTCAAGTTCTACGCTCAAGCCTTCATCTTCAAAGTAACCATTCTCTAAGGCAACGGCCATTGGAATCATATCGGTTAATTTAATAAAGCCGAATTTCAATTGGTCTTTTTCTGGTTTGCCGGTGGCAGCTTCCGCAGCATTCATTAATGTAAATGCGGCGGCCAAGCCAATGGTGGTTTTAATGAATTTGCTCAGCAGACTCATTTTTTTTGAAACAGGTTTTACTG
>CAZZEV010000158.1:0-6855 GCA_964653305.1 uncultured Cellvibrionaceae bacterium
GTCAACCAGCTGTCATTTTGAAATAGATTAATAACGACTACATCGGGCGTCCAGCTCGAAAAATCCCATTGTGAATCATTGTTACCCACAGCAGGCATGATGAAGGGGAACCAGCTAATCATAATGCCAATACCGCTCTGAGATGTAACATGCAACTCAGCTTTGAGATTACGCGCCGTAATCGCATCGTACGCCATAAAATTGTTTTTATCTTTTAACAAGTGATCCGGGCCATCATCGGGTGACTCATTACCCATGCCGCTGGTAATAGAATCGCCAAAAAATTCTATTTTGCGTTTTAAGCGTGCAGGTGGCGCTAAAAGTTTGCCATCATCAGCCAATTCAAAACTCTTAATAGTGGTTGCGCCCTCTTCACCTTCGGTGCGTTTAGTGAGCAAAAAAGTATGTTTGCCAGGTGCCAAATTAGCGGCGACTACATATTTTTTTTCGCCTTTCTCCGCTTTTATAATAATGGGGCGCTTCAAATCATTATCGATAAACACATTAAAATAGTTTTTGCCCAATTGATCGTCCAAGGTAACGGCTAAATATTGGCCGGTAAAATTGCCGGTGATACTGGTGCCCGGCCACGATATTTGAGGCTCGCTGGGTTTGGTAAAGTCGACACGCCCGGTGTACTGCAGATTGGCATCATCCGCTGCAATCTTAGTGAGCGCCCAAACAGGTAATGCCAAGCCTGATAGCAGGCCAATCATTAAAATGCGTTTTAATAGCTGGGTATTCATCAGTGTTATCTCTCTACTTTATGTTTGCTTAAAGTCTGCGCAGCACGTTTAATTAAGGTTGTTATTCTAACTTAAGATTATCCAAATAAATCGTTCGCGCTTCTGGCAATTGTGCCGTATAAATAACAATCAGTGATATTTGCGATAAATCCATTAGCCTATTGGCCGGCGATTTTTGAATCTCATCTAGGGTAAAGACCAAATGATTCCAACCGGGGTTTACCTGAAAGCGTTTATTGAATCTATCTTCATCCTCCCAGCCGGTTTTCTCGTGGGCTATATCATTCACGCGCAAAACCATAGTGAGCGGTAAACTGCCGGGATTATAAATATCAACACTTAACTGCTTGAAACCCGACCAATCATTAAACAATCGCTCAAACGAAATTCCCGAATAGCGCTCGGTTGTTAAACTTAGCTTTAACGAGTAATGTCCTTGAGTACGAAATTGCGGGCTCAACTCAGCTGTAGGTTTTTGGCCGTATAATTCAATACTGGATTCAAAACCCGCAAGCAATGGAAATTTCTTCATCGCTTGATATTGAAACCAAGCTTCAAAAAATACGACCGATAAGCTGGGAATTAAAAAGGTTAAGGCCACTACGCGCCCCAACCATACGGACAAACTGGGAGGTCGCAACCAAAACAATCCAACGCAGGTACCGCTTAAATCCCTCTGCAAATCATCCCAGTTGCCATCGCGCCCGGTATAAGATTGAATAACTTCAATTAAGCCACCACCCACAAATACAGCCAGCAAGGTAAGCAACGCGTACTGCCAACGGCTTAAATCAACTTTCTTATTAAGTGCAAATACCAACGCGATAAAAAAAACAATATGACCGCAATTCCACATGGCACCATAAAGCTGACTTGACGTGGCATCGGGCCCACCCAAAAAGAAAAATGGAAAAGCGCTAACAACAATCACCCAGGGAATATGGTGTTTGAGCTTTGTAATGAATACTGGCAAAAAATTAATAGCGTGAATCTCCCATGCCATTAAATTGTTTGGCCAAATTAGTCGCGTAGTTATCAGTCATGCCACTAATGAAATCAATCACCGCCATAAGCGCTAGATACTTATAATTCTTATCACGCTTGCTTACGTTGGGGTGAAAATTATTATCGCCAATTAATGCCATAACACGATTATCTTTGTACGTCATTTGGCTAGGGTCGCCCAGCGATGCATAAACTGCGCTGCAAACTGTGCTCAACAATGTGCCTATAACTGCATAAGCACCAATCTCTAATTCAACACGCCGGGAGTGATTGAAAATTTTATTTTTGGCGAGGTCTTTAGCCGCTTGTACCGCATTCATGACTTTGGGGTCACACAATGAAATTAAATCGCCCTCAACAGTGCCATTCAAAAAAGCGTCCTGATGCTTAATAAAGGCATCTGTTCCTGCATTAATAAAAGCATCTATCACCTTACCGCGTACTAACGCAGGCTTACGCCCATCATTGACTTTCTTTAGGGTGCGTTCTAAATCGGCCAGCTGTGGCGAATCAGCAATCACTGGGCGTAGCAGCTCATAAATCTCAGCCCAGTTTAAAATCCCCATCTCAAGACCATCTTCCAAATCAATAATGCCGTAACAGAAATCATCAGCCGCCTCCATTAAATAAACGAGTGGATGACGACAATACCAATTTCTACCCTTTTCAATTAGGCCAGTTTTTCCCGCGATTTCATGAAAATAATCCAACTCAGATTGAAACACGCCGTACTTATTATTTTTGGGACGATGATTTAAAACCGTTGCCGTAGAACACCAAGGGTATTTCATGGAGGACGATAAGGTGGCGTAGGTTAAGCGCATCCCTTCATGATATTGGTGATACTCGGAAGTAGTTAATACCCGTAAGCCCTGCGCATTACCCTCAAATACACGAATATCATCGCGCTCTTCTGGCGACAAATCCGCTAAAAATTCTGCACCATCTTTTTGAAACCAACTGCGAATTGCATCTTCACCTGTATGACCAAAAGGCGGGTTGCCTATGTCATGTGCCAAACAGGTTGCTTGAACGATATCGCCAATATCCGTTGGCCAAATATGGCTTGGTAAATCCCCAGCATCTTTAAGTGCTTGCCCCACACGAATACCGAGCGTGCGGCCCACACAGGCCACCTCTAAGCTATGCGTCATGCGATTGTGGATATGATCATTGGTTGCAAGCGGATGTACCTGCGTCTTACGCGCCAAGCGACGAAATGCACCCGAAAAAATAATTTTGTCGTGATCCGAGTGAAAGGGCGAACGGCCCTCTTCGTGTTTTGCACTTCGCTTCCCTAAGCGCTCAGCGCAGAGAAGTTGATCCCAGTTCATAGTCATAGCAGTTCCAAGCTTATTATTTAAAAACACATAATCAATTTCTAGACTTACGCACCAGTTTAGATCTTCTGCAAAATTCAAGCGCACAATATAAGCGCATCACACTCCGTATCATCTTGTATTTTTTTATATACAAGAACCAGTGATACGTTATTTAACTTATTGTTTTAACTTGTTTTTACACATTTTAACAGACGATTAATTCGGCATAAATTTTTCTTGGCATAGTTACTGCAAAATCCAAAAAAAGCAATCTTGTATTCAAGATGGTATTTAAGATTTCAAAGCAGACGTACTTTAGAACAGGAAGAATAATGACAAGCACTCTAGGCTGGACAATTTCCGAATGGCTTGAGGCCTATCGCAGCCAAACAATTTCAATTAGCGATGCATTGCATGCACTACGCTCTCAGCTGAATGCTACTGATCCAGCGTGGATTTATATTCTTTCTGCCGACGAGCTAAACGCGCAAATTAACTCGCTCGCCTTAAACTCAGAGTCTACTGACTTACCGCTATACGGCGTTCCCTTTGCAGTAAAAGACAACATTGATGTAGCAGGCATTCCTACTACGGCCGCTTGCCCTGCATTTACCTATATTCCGAGTGAAGATGCCACAACAATCGCACGCCTGAAAGCCGCGGGCGCAGTTGTGATTGGCAAAACCAATCTCGATCAATTTGCTACTGGTCTTGTGGGCACGCGGTCACCTTATGGTGCCGTGCCCAATTCTTTTAAGGCCGAATATATTTCTGGCGGCTCAAGTTCCGGCTCTGCCGTTACCGTTGCACGCGGTTTAGTGCCCTTTAGTCTTGGCACAGATACCGCAGGCTCTGGCCGCGTTCCTGCAGGCTTTAACAATATTGTTGGGCTAAAACCCACCAAAGGACGCTTCAGCACCAAGGGCGTTGTTCCGGCGTGCCGCAGTTTAGATTGCGTATCCATTTTTTCCTTAACAGTGAGCGACGCCGAGCTGGTTGCAAAAACCTTAGCAGCCTTTGATTCAGAGGATGGATTCTCACGCACGACGCCTAGTGCGCCTACTTATTTCTCAAGTAAACCCAAGTTCGGAATTCCACTCAATCCAGAATGGTTTGGTGATAAGGAAGCAGAGCTAGCTTGGGAACAATCTCTCGAACAATGTAAAGCCTTAGGCGCTGAATTAGTGCCAGTAGATTTCACACCCATGTTTACCCTCGCACAGTTGTTGTACGGCGGCCCTTGGGTAGCAGAGCGCCACGCAGCGGTTGCAGAATTTATGCAAGAGCACGCGGAAGAAATGAATCCTGTGGTGCGCGGTATTATCGAAAAAGCCGTTAACTTTTCAGCGACTGATGCCTATCGCAGTGAATATCGCCGTGCCGATTTAGCACGCGAAATTCAAACAATCATGAGTGGCTTCGATGCACTCTTGGTACCTACATCGCCGCGCCACCCAACCACTGCAGATGTTAACGCTGAACCTGTTTTAGTAAACAGCCAACTCGGCACCTACACCAATTTTGTGAATTTAGCGGATTGCTCTGCACTCGCACTGCCCGCGGTAATGCGCAATGACGGCTTACCTTTTGGCATCACCCTAATTGCACCCGCTTGGCAGGATGCAGCCTTAGTGAAATTCGGCAAACTCTGGCAAGTTAATGCAGATTTAAATTTAGGTATTACCAATCGCAAAGCGCCCACGTTATTTTCAAAAAATATCGCCCCTGAAGGCTATGTTCGTTTGGCCGTGGTAGGCGCGCACCTCACCGGTATGCCGCTGAATATTCAACTGCAAGAACGCAACGCCATTTTTGTTGAAAGCACGCTAACCGCAAACTCTTATCGCCTATTCGCACTGCCCAACACCACACCGCCAAAACCCGGATTAATTCGCGGCAAAGCAGGAGAAACCGGCGCAGAAATTATCGTTGAATTATGGGATATACCCTTGCAGCACATCGGTAGCTTTGTTGCGCTCATTCCTGCGCCACTCGGCATAGGCACGCTTACGCTGGAAGATGGCCGCGAAGTAAAAGGTTTTATTTGTGAAGGTGCTGCTGTTGAAGGCGCTACTGACATTACTCACTTAGGTGGATGGCGCGCTTACATTAAATCGCTGCAGAAATAATCACCCAAAAAGAACAATACGACAAACCATACAGAGTCGGAGAAGGAATCATGTTTCACACAGTCTTAATCGCAAACCGTGGCGAAATTGCGGTACGAATCGCAAAAACCCTCAAGAAAATGGGTGTTAAATCCGTTGCTGTTTATTCCGATGCAGACCGCAATTCAGCGCACGTTACCGCTTGTGATGTGGCCGTATGCTTAGGTGGCAACACCGCCGCTGAAAGCTATTTGCAAGTTGATCGCATTCTTGCTGCTGCGCGCGAAACCGGTGCACAAGCCATTATTCCTGGTTACGGCTTTCTGTCTGAAAATGCAAACTTTGCCGAGCAATGTGAAGCTCACGGCATTGCGTTCTGCGGGCCAACGCCAAATCAAATGCGCGAGTTCGGTTTAAAGCATACCTCACGTGAAATTGCAGAAAAAGCCGGTGTACCACTTACGCCCGGCACAGGTTTGTTAGGTTCTTTAGAAGAAGCTATTTCATCAGCGGCTGCACTCGGTTATCCCGTTATGCTGAAAAGCACTGCAGGTGGTGGCGGTATTGGTTTAACACGATGCAATAGCGAAGAAGAATTAATCAATGCTTATGAAACCGTTAAGCGTTTAGGCCAAAACTTTTTTAGCGATAGCGGTGTATTCCTCGAGCGCTTTGTAGACAACGCCCGCCACGTAGAAGTACAAATTTTTGGTGATGGTTTAGGCAATGTATTAGCGCTGGGCGAACGCGATTGTTCGTTGCAACGTCGCAACCAAAAAGTGGTTGAAGAAACGCCCGCACCAAACTTACCTAAAGCCACCCGCGATAAATTATTAGCCGCCTCAAAAAGTTTGGGTGAAGCCGTTAAGTATCGCTCTGCCGGTACAGTGGAATATATTTACGATGCCGCGCGCGATTCATTTTATTTCCTAGAAGTAAACACACGTTTACAAGTTGAACACCCCATTACCGAAGCATGTACTGGCGTGGATTTAGTGGAGTGGATGATTTTAACCGCTGCCGGTATGCCACCTTCATTTGATATCGATATCACACCTAAAGGCGCTGCGATTGAAGTGCGCTTATATGCCGAAGACCCCGTACGCGATTTCCAACCATCGCCCGGCGTATTAACAGATGTTTTATTTTCAGATTCTGCGCGCAATGACACATGGGTTTCAACCGGCACTGAAGTATCGCCCTACTACGACCCTATGATTTCAAAAATTATTGTGCACGGCGAAAATCGCGCAGATGCCATCGCAAAAATGCAAACTGCATTGAACGAAACGCGCATGGCGGGTATTGCGACTAACCTTGATTATTTACGTCAGATTATCGCGTCAGATTTTTTTGGCAGCGGCGATGTTGCGACTAATAAACTTGCAAGCTTCGAATATAAAGCGCCTGTGATTGAAGTAATTCAACCCGGCACCTACACCAGCGTGCAAGATTATCCCGGCCGTGTTGGTTTGTGGAGCGTTGGTGTTCCACCTTCTGGCCCAATGGATGATTATGCATTCCGTTTAGCCAATCGCATTGTGGGCAATCACGAAAGCGCAGCGGCTCTAGAAATTACTTTAATCGGCCCTAAATTGCGTTTTCATAGTGATGCAGTGATCTCCTTAACAGGTGCACATTCACCTGCAAAATTAGATGGCGAGTTAATTCCAT
>CAZZEV010000159.1:0-6843 GCA_964653305.1 uncultured Cellvibrionaceae bacterium
TTGCTAAAAATGGCTGGCTTAAATCAACATCGGCATCCACATGCTGTTCATCCGCCTCATGATGATCTGCGTGCTCACCCATCATTTCCATGTGCACGGATACCGGCGGCTCCTGTCCATCAAAACACAAATGACCATGCGCACCGCTCCAGCTGGCAATTAACCAGATGATGAGCGCCACAAAGGCCCAGGTTTTATGATGGAGGATGTTTTGCACGCAAATCTCTGTAAAAAAGAGGGGGGGCTTAAAAATAAAGAACCCGCGTAGATTAATACATCTGCGCGGGTTAGCGATACTAATTCTCAATAAAGATTAATTGGTTGCCAATAACCGGTCGTACTTGCGGCTCAGCATATCGTAGAACTGCTCGCGCACTTGGTTTACGCCCATCTTCAAAGTGGTGATTTGCTCGTGACTGATATCTTTGCGGCATACATACACTTGCTTGCGGAACACGGCGATTTTGGCACCGTACAAACGTAGGCTGCGTTCTAAGTTTTTCTCACCCAGCATTAAGAGCTTAGCTTCGGCATCTGCCAGTTTGCGAAACTCGTTCACCAGTTCGGTATTCACTACGTCTAGCTCCTGACGGCGCGCCGTCGGCCAGCGCTCGCCAAATTGAATAGATTCCACCACCAGTGACGAATATTTGGCGAATATATGAGTAACCGTGCCTACCTGCGCCGATACATCTTCCAATATCTGCAAACGACGATTTTCGCGCGGCCCGCTGTTTAAATGCGCGCTGCGCCACAGAATAAACCAAGCAATGCTCGCCGCAATCAACGCGCCCAGCCCGATTTTAAGCGAAGTGTCAGTTAATTGAATAAAGGTTTGTGAATCCATGGTGTAGGCCTCGCTGTCAGAAAAACGTCGTAAATAGTTATTCAAACAGGAATCTGCAATTACTAGACCAAGTCACGCTATGTTTGTGCTCTGCTTATTTCCCGGGAGCAGAGTTTTTGGACGCTTCAAGTATGGTTTCTATAACTGCGCTGATCTCACTAAGCAGAAAGGGTTTTGAGATGTAATATTGAAAGCCCGCACCTACATAATCTTCATCTAAATGATAGGCGTTTGCACTTATGGCAATGGTGTAAGGAAGCAATTCGGCACGATAGAGTTTGATGTGTTGCAACAATTCGAAGCCATCCATTACTGGCATTTGAATGTCAATAAAGAGCGCGTTTAGCTGATGACTTTTAATAATATCCAGTGCTTCAACGCCATTTGCCGCTTTCAACGATTTAATGCCTAACTTCGAAAGCACCTTGGCTAATATATCGCAGTTAATTCTAACGTCGTCCACGATTAATGCTGTTAGGTTGCTGCTACTAAAGTCTTGCAATTCAATGGAGGTGTTATGTTTTGCGGGTGGAAGTTCCAGCTTTGCTGCGGTTAGCGGCAGTACAATCTCAAAGCGTGTGCCTTTGTTTACTTCAGAACTAAACGTAATAGTTCCGTTAAAAAGGTTAACGAGCTTTTGCACAATCGTTAAGCCTAGGCCAGTCCCACCATATTGTTGACCTGCATGCCCTTGAAAAAAAGGTGTGAATAAATTCTCTTGCTGTTCTTGGGTTATGCCTGTGCCAGTGTCGGTAATTGCGACATGGAGGCAGCTATCTATTGTGGAGCACTCCAATGTTATTTTTCCGGATTGTGTGAATTTAATGGAATTACCCAACAAGTTAATCAGAATTTGAGATATTTTTGATTTGTCTGTGTAGGCGCTATAGTTAGTCGGAATGTTCACATTGCAATGCCACTCTAAATTCATTTGCTTGCAGCGAATTTTGAATGTCTGATTGATGGTGTCAATTAAATCAAAAATAAATATATTTTCACAAAAAAGCTGCATAGAGCCGGATTCAATTTTCGAAATATCTAAAACATCGTTTAATAATTCCAGTAGATGTCTTCCTGATATGTCTATAGCTTGGATTGTTTCTATGTATTCTTTGGGGAAGTTTTTTTCAAGGCCGAGTAGTTGTGTGTAGCCCAAAATCGCATTCATCGGTGTGCGGATTTCATGGGACATGGTGGTAAGAAAAGTGGTTTTTGCTTTATTTGCTTGCTCTATCTTGGCTGTGTATTGATTAATTTCGTTGTAGATTAAGTTAATCGCATCAATAACAGATGTGAACTCATTTTTGGCAGGATAGTACACCGGCTTTATATAAAGTTCCTCGCGATCAGTCAGTTTAATGCTGTCGCTTATCAGTTCCTTTACCTTTTGAAAGGGTCTGAATAGAATTTCTAAAAGTATCATCATGCCAATTATAAATAGAGTGATGATGATGGCACCATTTACGACGGCTTGTTTGGTGGCTTGTTCAATGTCTTGGTTTAGTTCCTTTTCTGGTATTGCCACGCCCAGTAATAAGCCAGCGTCGCTTTTTAAATAATAAATGCGATAAAAGGTGTTATCTATAAACACGTCTTTAGCTGTCTTAATATGTTGGTTTGGCGAGAAGTTGAGATCTAAATTCTTGAGCCAGTAGATACTTTCACGTTTACTCATAACGCTTGATGGGTAAAGTGTATTCGATAAAATGAGATTGCTACGAGTGTCGATGAGGAATGTTTTGGAATTTTTTGTGATTGAAATGCTTTGTACGAACTGAGTCATTTCAACTAGCGACCAATCAATAGTTGCCAAACCAATAATCTTGCCGTTGGTATCGTTCATAAAGGCATCAACAGTCATCATTAATGCTTTCGAGCCCGCCTCGTCCCAATAGGGACTTGTCCAATAGGTTTTTGATGGCCTCGCCTGTGTTCGATCCCAATGTGCCGGCAGTGCTTCTAGGTACCAGCTTTGTGAGTGGTAGTTGTACGCTGCGCTACTTAAATCCCAAGTGAACTCAATACTTTTGTCTTTGTTCCAAAAAGCATAAGGGCCATAATGAATTTTTTGCTTGTCGAAAACATGTGGCTCATACCAAAGTCCACCACCTATTGACTCTGGGAAATGGGAAAAGCTTTCTATTAAAAAGGATTTTAATGCGGGCTCAATGTTTTCAGTGGGCGCATTTTGTTTGAGGATATAAAATAGCTCCCCCGATGTAGCAAGCTCTACGGCTTTATGTTCCATGAGGTTGGTAAGGTGATTTATGCGATTGGCATTGCCTGCGATGGTGGCTTGTATTTGATGTTCGCGAACATTCTCTAGGCTGGCTTTATTGGTTTTCTGTGTGTAGAAAAGTAAAATGCCATAGCCCAATAACTCTAATAAAAATACCGCGATTAATATTCTGGTTTTTATGTTCATACGATCGCTACAAGAGGGTTCCTTAATGTTGCTATAAGTCTAGCTAATCTTGGTATTGCTGCCACTAAGTCACTTTTTAAGAGAGGGCATAGGCTTTCAAGTCCATTAAGGTGTGCGGCCGCGCAAGGGCTTTAATAATCCCTCCAGCCCGTTTACCTTAATGTCGTATAACAATTGCAGTTGTTCGCCCAGTCTGCCTTTTGGCATGGCGTTATTTGCGAGCCATACAACGTAGGGCTCCGGCAGGTCAACTAACACACGGCCAGCATACTTGCCGTAGGGCATTTGGGTGTTGGCGAGTTCAATCAAAATCGTGGGGTCGGGCAAGGCGTTTTCCATTGCCGATTAGCCGCCTGCTAATTTCACGGTATAACCGCGCTTTTCTAAATCCGCTTTAATCTTTTCGCGTTGATCGCCTTGAATTTCAATCACGCCGTCTTTAACTGAACCGCCTACACCGCAGGTTTGCTTAAGTGCTTTGGCGATATTTTTTAATTCCGCTTCATCGACAGGAATGCCGGTAATGGTGGTTACGCCTTTGCCATTGCGACCAGCGGTTTCGCGGCGAATTCTGACTATGCCATCGCCCTTGGGAGTTGCGGCTGCAGGTTTGTCTTCTTTGATGCGTCCGCTATCAGTGGAATAAACTAGACGGCTATTGCTCATAATCTGTCTCACGTGTTCAATAAATACGTTTTCTGTGTGTGGATGTTACTGAGTTTGTGAGTGACAGGGAAGTCAGTTCTTAGTTAACACAGTGTTGCAGCTATATCTTTCAGTGCTGCTTCGAGGTGTTCGTCTAACTGTGTGCCGTATTCAAGATGTTTAATGGATTTATCAATGCCCGCATGCAGCATGCTCAGTAGAGCTTGTTCTTGATTATAAGTTAAACCCATATCAACAAATGAGGACTCCATGTTGGCTAATACATCATCAACTATTTTTACGCTGTCCTTTTTATAATTTTTTTGTAAACTAATTTGTTCGCAAATTACATTAACTCGCTCTTTTAAACCGAGCAGGTTTGGCTGTGGTTGATGTTTGTCTTGCTGCGTGAGTGCGTCAATATGATCTAGGTTGAGTAGCATGGTGTTGGCATTTTCAATAAAATGAAATAATGATTTTTTTATGGTGTCATTGGCTTCAGCTAAGGGTAAATTTTTAACTAGCATGGCTATGTTTTCGTGCGTGAAGAACAGCCCTTGTTCGTGTGCAAAAAAATTCCCTTCTTCCTGTAGTATTCTGGTTAAAATTTCTGCTTCGAGTTTGCTGACGAGTCCGCTAGAACTGGCTTCAAAGGTGCCTGAAGCTGCATGAAGCTGAACGCAACAATCCAAGTATATGCTTTCGCATTGAGCAATAAATGCGTTTGCAAAGTGTTGTGCATCGTTAATGTGCAGGCACTTTTTATTGAAATCCAGCATGAGGCGATAAATTTCTTCAGTAGAATGATGGTTTTTTTCACCCGATATAGGCTGTTTTTTTTCTGTGCGTTGCAACGCAAATTCTATTTTTGAGTGAAGGATTTCGGGGTGGAACGGTTTGATAATGTAATCAATACCGCCAGCAGCATAGCCACGTAAAATTTCTTCGGTAGAGTCATTTGCAGATAAGAAAATAATATTTGTCTTTCTTTCTTTGAGTATTGCTTTACAAGTATCGTAGCCATTCATTATCGGCATTGATATATCCATTAAAATTAGATCCGGCTGTGTCTTAGATGCAATATCAATAGCTTTTTCGCCTGTTGTGGCGGCTGTGATGGTGTATTTATCTTTAAGACACTCCATTACTAGTTTGATGTCTTGCGGTGCGTCATCAACGATAAGTATTTTGAAGGGCGTCATTATTAATATCCTGTTGTAGGTCTATTTTTACGAATTGCTTGGCTGGGCTGCTCGATTGATAGAAAACAGTCCAGTAATGGGTAAATAGCTTCAATGTCGAAGCTATCAAAGTGCTTTAGTATTTCTGAAGCTATTGGGTTTGTTGGGTTGGTATCTATAATGGCTAAGAGCACACTTTCTGCTTTAGCTAGGTCTGATTGGCTCAATATAATAAATTCATCAATTTTGCATTTGATGTCTTGCAGGCTTAAATTGGTGTTGGCTTTTCGTGATTCGATGGGCGAAAGCTTGCTCAGTTCATTAATAACCAAGAGTAGCTTTTGGTTTGTTTCTGATATTAATTGTTCGCACAATGCATGATCATTTTCTTTGCAAGCTTTCTCTAGCCGGCTGGCAGCGGAAGAAAGGTTGTTTGCGCCTACACTGGCAGCACTGCCTTTTAATTTGTGTGCTAAAGCCTGTATTGCAGGATAATTTTTTTCATGTAGGTATTCGTTTAATTTTTCACCATCATTGATGTGTGTATTCAAGAACATGAGTAAGACCTTCTTAAGAAGGTCTTGATTGTGGTTGGTGCGAAGTAGGGCTGAATTAATATCAATTTCCAAAAAGCTATTAGGGTCTATCTGGTTGTGCGCTGATGTTTCGTTTTTTGAAATGGGTGGTTCGGCGTTTAGCGAAACCCATGTTTCCAGTAGAGAGAATATTTTTTTGGGTTCTATGGGTTTGGTGAGGTGGGCATTCATTCCTGCGATTAAACTTTTTTCAATGTCTTCTTTGCGTGCATGTGCCGTCATGGCAATGATAGGAAGTGCAGCATATCGTCCATCGAGTGCTCTTATGTGTTGGGTGGCGGTTAAGCCGTCCATTACTGGCATTTGTATATCCATGAGTATAGCTTGGTAATTTTTTTGAGTGACGGCCTCTAGTGCTTGTTGACCGTTTTCAAAACAATCCACGATGAGCCCTTGCGCACGTAAAATCTCACCCCCTATTTCTCTATTTACGGGGTTGTCATCAACCAGCATGATAAGTGTAGATTCGAATTTAGGCGTTACGAGCGCGTTACTTTTTTGCGTGTATTCTGTGGCTTCATCTTCTGTAATGTTTTTTAGCTCTAGCCAAAAGGTAAATGTTGAACCCTTGCCTAACACACTAGAAACTTCAATTTCTTTACCCATCAATTTGGTTAAATGAGAGCAAATAGCGAGGCCAAGACCGGTGCCGCCAAATTTACGGGTAGTGCTTTCGTCTGCTTGTGTAAAGGGTGAAAAAATATGTGCAGTTTTGTCTTCAGGAATACCAATTCCTGTGTCGCTTACAGAAATTTCAATGAAGTTATCTGTACCTAGCTTGACCGAAATGTTAATTGAACCTTCATGCGTGAATTTTATGGCGTTACTGATTAAATTGTAGAAAATTTGTCGAACGCGTGTTGGGTCACCCTCTATAAGCTTTGGTAACGTGGGGTCAATATTGGCGGCTAGGTTTAATTTTTTTTGTTGCGCAGCGATTAAGAATGTATCGGTAACACTTTTAATGGTTGCCGTTAAGTCAAAGGGGATTTCTTCGAGCGTAAGCTCTCCTGCTTCAATTTTGCTTACATCCAATATGTCATTAATGATCGCCAGTAATAATTCACTAGATTCCTTGGCGGTTTCTAGCAGATGGCGTTGATGGTTGGATAGTGCGCTCGACTCTAATAAATAAATAACCCCTAAAAT
>CAZZEV010000160.1:0-6801 GCA_964653305.1 uncultured Cellvibrionaceae bacterium
AAGCGTTTCTGAAGTTAAATAAGCAATAAAAAAGGGCGCCTTAGCGCCCTTCGTTACTCAGTGCATCCGCAATCTTGCGGGTAGCCACCCTGAGCTTTTCGATCACCTGCTCATGGGTGGTAGCCTGCCCTTTGATGGCTATAAAGGGCACGATGATAACCGCCGTCGCCCCCTGTAAACCCAGGATAGGAACACACAAATCCGTTACGCCTTCTACAAAATCACTGGTGGATTGCACATAACCCTGTTCCACCGCCACTTTGGCTTTTTGCAGAAAGCGTTCGATGCGATCAGGGTCTGCCGAAGCACGCAGCTGCGGCAACCACCGCGCCTGCGCATCCTCCGGCGCATAACCGTAGAGCATCAACCCTGAGTTGGTATCTACCAAGCGGCGGCGATAACCCACGCGCACCGAGAAGCCTAAATCCATTGGGCTTTCGATTCGGCCAACCACTACGATCTGGTCACCAGAAGGCACAATTAAATGGCAGGATTGGCCTAGCTCACGCGCCAACTCTTTCATTACTGGCAGTGCCGTTTCCAGCAGCGAACGCGCCGAACCTTGAGCAATACCCAAAGTGAATAATTTGTTGGTGAGCGTGTAGCCATCACGACCATCAGGGGATGATTCTATATAGCCGCGAAATTCCAGCGCCAAGACCATACGGAATAACTCACTCACCGAGCGACCAAGCGTAACGGCCATTTGCGAGGTGGTCATGGGAGCTCCGTTGCGCGCTAAAAGCTCCAGAATATCCAAGCCTTTTTCAAGTGCGGGAGCACGGTACTTGCGATCTTCATCGCTTGTTGAATCGAGATGTGTGCCTGTAGTTGCCATAGGAGTATTTTTATATATGATAATTAATGTTATGGATAAAACCGAAAAATCAAAGTACCAGATGTACGTTCAAGCGACAAGCAAACACTCAACTACCGAGCGTTAAAAACGGTAAAAATGTTTAGCCGTTAAACCAAAAATCGCATCCAGCTCAGTGTTTGACGCAATTGGCAATAATTGCTTCGCTAAAGCCAGCCAATCGCCATAACCTGCATAACGGCTATTAGGCGCCGAGTTGAGCACCGGCCAATCACTGCCCCACATCAAACGCTCAGCGCCAAACAGGTGGTACATATGAATCACATAAGGGCGCAACTCATCCAACCCCTGCTCGGCCTTAGCTTCTGTCAGCAAGCCCGATAACTTGCAACATACGTGAGGCATCTTAGCCATAGCGGTCAAACCATCAGACCAAGCTGCAAATTCGCTCGCCGCAATATCCGGCTTGGCGCCATGATCAATGACCGTGGGTAAATTAGGATGGCGCTCAGCAAAAACACGCAAATAAGGCAATTGGCGCACCCGCACCAAAGCATCAAAACTCAGGTTACATGCCTGCATTTCTGCAATGGCTGGTTCAAGATCTGGGTTTAGAATCCAATTATCATCGGGTAGATTTTGCAGCATGGGGCGCAAGCCACGCATTTTTGGGTGGTGCGCTAAGCGCTGAATACGCGTTACAGCCGATGGTGACAATAAATCTACCCAGCCCACAATTGCCTTCACAAAACTTGATTCATCTGCCACGCGCAGTAAAAAATCAGTATCCAGATCACTAGGCTGGGATTGCACCAACACCGAACCACTAACACCGGCAGCCAACGCCAAGGGTGCCAAATCCACCGGCAAAAAATCGCGATATATGGTGGCGAGATCTGCCGTTGGCCAAGTGCAATCGTTTTGGTCAATGCGCCAAAAATGTTGATGAGCATCTATCACAACAAACTACCTTTTCTATGCCTGACGAGAACAGCTGCGGGCGTAAAGTGCGATAACCACAAAACATACCAAGGGCACCAACACCGCAATATGAATGGAGGATATATCTGACACAAAACCCATAAGTGCTGTTAAAACTGCGCCACCAATAATGGACATAATGACCAGGGATGAGCCCGTCTTACTCTGCTCGCCCAAATTCTTAACGCTGAGCGCAAAAATAGTGGGGAACATTAGCGACATAAAGAAGCTAGTCGCCACCAGCGCCCACATACCTAGATAATTAGGCACTGAAACTGCAACCGCACAAAGCAACACGTTAATAAGGGCATAACTCATCATCAACACACTGGGTTTAATCTTCGCCATAAGCGCAGTAGCTACAAAGCGCCCAAGCATAAAAACCACCAAAGAAATTAATAAGTAGTTTGCCAACTCTTTCTCACCCGTACCCGGCAACGCCTGCTGTCCATAGCGAATGGTGTAGCTCCACAAGCACACCTGCGCGCCCACATAGAAAAACTGCGCGGTTACGCCAAACATAAAATGGCCATTGCGCAATAAGCTTTTGTAATCCGCCCAGCTGCCCACGCCCGCATCAGCAGATTCAGTAGCCACCTTGGGGAACTTAACCAAGAGCACCAACAAAGCCCAACAAAAAACAATCGCGCCCAAGACTAAGTAAGGCCCTTGCACCGCGTGAGATTCAGTTTGGTAAAACTGCTCAAGCGCAGCGGGCGCCATAGCGGCTAACTCATCGGCAGTTGGCTCATGACCAGAGAGAATATATTCGCGGCCAATTAAAATGCCGGCGATGCAACCAAAAGGATTAAACGACTGCGCAAAGTTCAAACGGCGCTCTGCAGTGGCGGGGTCGCCCATGGCGATAATTAAGGGATTGGCCGATGTTTCTAAAAATGCTAAACCGCTCGCGATAATAAACAGCGCACCTAAAAACAAGGTGTATTCACGCACCGCAGCGGCGGGGTAAAACAAAAATGCGCCCAACGCGTATAAGAACAAACCCGTGACCACGGCGGCTTTGTAACTGAAGCGCTTTACATAAATAGCAGCGGGAATGGCAAACACAAAGTAGCCGGTATAAAACGCCGACTGCACCAAGCCCGATTTCAAATCCGACAAGGTAAATACTTTTTTGAATTGGGTAATCAAAATATCGTTGAGGTTATTGGCCATTCCCCACAAAAAGAACAAGCTAATAATCAGAATTAAAGGCACCAGAACAGAAACGCTCTTTTCATTATTATTCATATCATCTCCACACGCTGCTGCGCGCTTAACACTCGTTATTGTCATTTACTTATTATTTTGAGCCGCTACCCTTTGCCAAGCAGCCCAGAGTAACTGAAATTCATATGCAAAAGTTAAGTTATATATAAAATATGGTACCATAATGTCAATTAAACAATAACATATTATCTGATTATTTAGAGCTACTTTATGATCCTTGCCAACATTGATGATTACCGCGAACTCGCCCGCCGCCGCTTGCCGCATTTTCTGTTTGAATATATCGACGGCGGTGCGTTTAGCGAAACCACACTGCGCAGCAACAGCAGCGATTTACAGAAAATCATGTTGCGCCAGCGGGTCTTGCGCGATGTTTCACACATATCCACTGAAACCACGCTCTTCGGCCAAAAAATGGCTATGCCGATAGGCTTATCACCCGTTGGAATCGCTGGATTAAATGCCCGCCGTGGCGAAGTGCAAGCCGCCCAAGCCGCCGAGGAAGCAGGCGTGCCCTTTTGTCTCTCCACCGTATCTGCCTGCTCAATTGATGAAGTACGTGCAGGCGTAAACAACCCCGTATGGTTCCAGCTTTATATGATTCGCGACCGCGGTTTTCTGCGCGAAATACTCGCGCGCGTTAAAGCCGCTGGCACCAATACCCTACTCTTCACCGTGGACATGCCCGTACCCGCAACCCGCTACCGCGATATGCGCTCCGGACTCTCTTACGGCAGCATGTTCCAACGCAAATTGACTCGCTCATTGCAAGTTATGCAGCGCCCACATTGGGCGTGGGATGTAGGTGTTTGCGGCCGCCCGCACAGCTTAGGCAATATCGCGCCGGTACTTGGCGATAACGCAGGTATCGACGAATTCTGGGCATGGCTTGGTAAAAACTTTGACCCGACGGTGACATGGGCCGATATAGATCGCATCCGCGAAGAATGGGATGGTCACTTTATTATCAAGGGCATTTTAGACCCGGAAGATGCCAAACAAGCCGCCAGCATTGGTGCCAACGGCATTATTGTTTCCAACCACGGCGGCCGTCAGTTAGATGGCGCCAGCTCAGCCATTCGCGCACTGCCAAAAGTGGTGGATGCAGTAGGCGATGATTTAACCGTATTAATGGATAGCGGAATTCGCAGCGGTTTAGATGTAGTGCGCGCACTCACACTCGGCGCAAAAGCCGTAATGATCGGCCGCCCTTGGGTGTATGCATTAGCCGCAAAACAAAAAGCAGGCGTAAGTGAAATTTTAAATTTATTTGCCAGCGAAATGCGCGTGGCCATGGCGCTGAGTGGGTGCACCAAGATTGAAGATATTAATAAGACTATGATTGAGATGAGTGAATGATTTACCAAGGCAGCTGCCATTGCGGTGCAATAAGATTTGAAGTCGAAGCACCCGACGATGTTGAAGTTGAAAACTGTAATTGCTCAATCTGTGCGATGACAGGCTTTTTGCATTTGATTGTGCCGCAACGAAATTTTCGCCTTATCACCGGCGAAGCAAACCTCACCACCTACACCTTCAACACTGCTGTAGCCAAACACACATTCTGCAAAACCTGCGGCATCAAACCCTTCTACACTCCCCGCTCAAACCCAGATGGAGTCGATGTGAATTTGCGCTGCTTAACCCCGCAACCAAGAGCGGTGCGAATTGTGAATTTTGACGGGCAGAACTGGGAAGCCAATGCGCATACTGTTGCGCATAAAAGCCAATGAAGTTATCGGCCCGCAGAATTTCAATTTAACTTTTAGCTAAATTATTAGACCGCTTTTCTGCAAAAAACCAAAATACACTAGTCAGGATAGATAGCTTCGTTGTTGTTTTAAGTTTTTTATACGCGGAGTATCATCCGGCTTCAATTCATCATGACTTGCTAACAATCCATGTCCCACGATCTTGCGCTACTCCAGCTCTTCATTAATTCCTTGGTAGCTATATTTTTGCTGAGTATCCGCTCTGGCAATCTGCTCAGCAACCGCATTCTAGCCTTTTATTTTGTTATTTTTAACCTTGATATCAGCAACTTCGTTTTCATTCATTTTTATAGCTCGCATCTCAATCTTGAGATGCTTAGAGCTCATGTATCAGCATTGCTGGCACCGACACTTTACTTTTATGTGCGCTCTGTTTTACATACCGATTTCCATTTTAAGGCAAGGGATTGGGCGCATACGCTACCCTTTATAATCGTTATTCTTACATTTATGCCTCGCTTTTATTTGGTCGAGGATACTGCTTTAAAATTGCAGATTAATAATAATTTGCAACCCTCATTCGAGGTACTGTTTGTCCATATATTGATACATATTCAATGGGCAACATATCTTGCGTTAATTTTTATCACCATCAGACGCAACAAGCTCACTATTCTTAACAGCTATTCAGATGAGTTGAAACTCAATAAACAATGGCTGAGCTATTTTATGAGCTTTTTCATGATGGGGTTTGCGCTAGCCTTAATTCGGAATGTTGTGAAATTTACAGAGTTCCAAAGTGCTCTCGACGTGATAACGCCCATAATGATGTTGGCAGGGCTAGGCTTTTCATGTTGGATATTGTGGCAAGCACTTCACAAGCCAGAACTGTTCAAGGGAATTAGCTCGCAGCTGGAAGCAGTTAGATTCCCCACCGATAATAAAAAAATCTCAACCAAGCAGGCCGTAGCCATACTGGCAAAGCTTGAGTTGCAGATGCAATCACAACAATCATTTTTAAACCCAACGCTTAATATTGACACTTTGGCAGAGGAAGTGGGCGTTGCGGCTCAAGACATTTCTTTAGCACTCAATCATCATTTGGGCCGCCACTTCTTTGATTTTATCAATGGCTATCGTATTAAGGCAGCTTGTGAGATGTTAGCTTCGCCAGATTCTAGTGAGAAAACTGTTTTAGATATATCTCTGGAATCAGGGTTCAATTCGAAATCTTCCTTTAATACCGCCTTCAAAAAGCAAATGCAGATAACGCCATCTGAATATCGCCAACAACATAAAAACACATCAACAATTCTTCCATAAATTCTAAGCTATTGATTTACATAGCGTCCGACTTTTTTATTCGGTCGAGCACACCGAAAAAGCTCGCTAATATCATCACCCTCAAAACAAACTTAAGGCCTCAAAGGCCAAACTGAAGGTGAATATATAATGAGTAAATTATTCGGCATTCTGTGCTTTTTAATCAGCTTGTCTTGCAATGCTTATGCGGCAGGCACCCAAAAAGACATTGAAGCAGCGATCAAAAAACAAGCTGAGCACTTGCTGCAAGATAATCGATTTACTTCAGTTTCTATTGGTGTTGTCAGCGATAAGAAAAGCATCACAGGACACTATGGCGAGCTGACAAAAAAGCGAGGCAATAAACCAACCGATCAAACCATTTATGAAATTGGCTCTGTAAGCAAAACTATGGTGGGGCTATTAACAGCCTATGCCATTGCGGAAGGCAAGTTATCGCTGAATGAAAACGTTAACCAATACGTTGATAATCAGCTAGATAAAGTCAGCACCAATTCCCAGCCCATTACCATCCAACAACTTTTAACTCACACATCGGGATTGCCAAGGAGTTTCGAGCAGTTAGGTCTTACGGAAGAAGCCCTGAACAAACACTCATTCATCAAAGCAATGAATAAGTTTGATACGTCTACATTAAAGGGGCAGTTCAGTTACTCAGGCGTCGGGACAGAGCTCTTATGTTATATTTTAACGCAGGTTTATCACAAACCATTCGATGCTCTCCTTAAACAAACCTTG
>CAZZEV010000161.1:0-6731 GCA_964653305.1 uncultured Cellvibrionaceae bacterium
AAAAGACAAGGTAGATGCCATGTTAGAAGCTACTAAAGAAGCACTAGCAGCTGCCTCTGCGCCACAAAAAACCGGCCCTTTAGTTGACGACCCTATTGCCGCTGAAATTGAATTTAACGATTTCGCCAAAGTAGATTTGCGTATTGCGCTTATCGCCAACGCAGAGCACGTTGAAGGCTCCGATAAATTGTTGCGCCTAACCTTGGATTTAGGTGGAGAGACGCGCAATGTTTTCTCTGGCATTAAAAGCGCATACGATCCAAAAGATTTGGTCGGAAAACTCACCGTGGTCGTAGCAAACCTCAAGCCGCGCAAAATGAAATTTGGTATGAGCGAAGGCATGGTGTTAGCCGCAGGCCCCGGCGACAAAGAAATTTATTTGTTGGAGCCAAACACAGGCGCAAAACCCGGCCAGCGCGTTATGTAATAAGGTGACGTCATGTCCATCAACGAATTTTTCTTAATCTTACTCAGCACAGTGTTCGTCAATAACTTTGTGCTGGTTCAGTTTTTGGGTTTGTGTCCCTTTATGGGCGTATCCAACAAACTTGAATCAGCCATAGGTATGGCGGGCGCAACTACCTTTGTAATGACACTCGCCTCCGTTTCCACTTACTTGGTTGATCACTGGGTTCTCGCACCACTTGGCTTGGAATATTTGCGCACCATCGCCTTTATTTTGGTGATCGCCGCCGTAGTGCAATTCGTAAAAATGTTTATGGAAAAAACCAGCCCGCTGCTATACCGCGTGCTCGGCGTTTTCTTACCACTGATTACGGTGAACTGTGCCGTACTCGGCGTAGCCTTATTAAACACCCAAAAAACCCACAACTTTTTTGAATCAACACTCTACGGTTTTGGCGGTGCAGTGGGTTTCTCATTAGTGTTGGTTTTATTTTCTGCCATGCGCGAACGCTTAGCCGCTGCCGATGTACCACTTCCTTTTAAAGGTGCAGCCATAGGCATGATTACCGCAGGTTTAATGTCGCTGGCGTTTATGGGTTTTGCGGGATTAGGTAATTAACCCTTACAGCAGGAAGTCGTCATCCTCGTGCAGCGGGGATCCAGCTTTTAATTAGCTTAAAGTTATTTTTAAAATCAAGAGCTGGATCCCCGCTGCGCGAGGATGACGATGAATAAATACACCGAGTAATCATTTTTTTGAAATTAATTTATGTTTGAACTCATCATTCAAAATCCCATCACCTCTGCGCTTATTGCGTTGGTCGGGCTATCACTTTTATTTGGTGCCGTTCTCGGTTTCGCTGCCGTGCGCTTTAAAGTGGAAGGCAACCCAATCGTCGATCAAATTGATACCTTGCTACCACAAACTCAATGCGGTCAATGTGGGTTTCCAGGTTGTCGCCCCTATGCGCAAGCCATTGTGAATGGTGAAGCCATTAATAAATGTCCGCCCGGCGGTCAAAACACCATTAACGCACTCGCCGATTTATTGGATGTTGAAGCACCGCAATTAGATGCTGAACACGGCACCGAGTCTGACGTAAAAAAAGTCGCTTACATTCGCGAAGATGAATGCATTGGCTGCACAAAGTGTATTCAAGCCTGCCCTATGGATGCCATTCTCGGCGCAGCAAAACAAATGCACACCGTCATTGCCGATGAATGCACCGGCTGCGATTTATGCGTAGAACCTTGCCCCGTTGACTGCATTGATATGATTCCGGTTGAAACCACCTTGAAAACCTGGGCGTGGGAATTACCCACCATCAACCCAATTCAACTTATTGCCAGCGACAAACATCAACGCACAGGTGAAGCCGCCTGATGAATACGCCTGTAAATAATTCTGTGACTCACAAATCACCTACAAATAGTTTGATCAAAGTTTGGGAAATTCCCGGCGGTATTCACCCGCCCGAAAACAAAACCCAATCCATGCAATTGCCACTGGGCAGTTTGCCCATACCGCCGCAATTAATTATTCCGCTCAATCAACATATTGGCGCGCCCGCAAAACCTATTGTGCAAGTGGGCGATAAGGTGCTTGCTGGTCAATTGATTGCCGCCGCCGATGGCACGTTTAGCGCAAACGTTCATGCATCTAGTTCAGGCACGGTTTCCGCGATAGAAAATTTTGTATTGCCGCACCCCTCAGGTATGAGTGGTGAATGCATTGTGATTGATACCGATGGCGAACACGCCTTTATCGCCACTGATGCTTGTGAAGATTATTTAGCGGTTGATCGCTTAACATTGCTCGATAAAATTCGCGCAGCAGGCGTAGCCGGTTTAGGTGGCGCAGGTTTTCCTACGTCGGTAAAACTCAACACCAAGTCAACGCAAAAAATTGATACGCTGGTAATCAACGGCGCTGAGTGCGAACCCTATATCACTGCTGACGATATGCTCATGCAGGTACGTGCCGATGAAGTTATCGCCGGTACTTTATTGCTCAGCCATATTTTGCACCACCCAGCGCGCTTGGTCATTGGTGTTGAAGACAACAAACCCAAAGCCATTGCAGCACTGCAAGCCGCGGTTAAAAATGCGCGTGTTACCGGCAAAGATTCGGTTATAGAAGTGGTGAGCGTGCCCACCAAATATCCATCCGGCGGCGCGAAACAATTAATTCAAATTTTAACAGGGCGCGAAGTTCCTCACGGCCATCACTCGGCAGATATTGGGGCGACTTGCGTAAATGTGGGCACCGCTGTTGCTGCATGGCGCGCTGTACGTTACGGCGAGCCGCTGATTGATCGTGTCATGACTGTAGTCGGTGAATCACTCAGCACACAACGCAATATTGATGTGCTATTCGGCACACCGATCAATTATGTTTTAGAGCAACACGGTTTTGATGCAAGCAAAGCATCGCGCGTAATTATGGGTGGCCCCATGATGGGTTTTACTCTGCCAGACTTGTGCGCGCCCGCCATAAAAACCACCAACTGTATTTTTGCGCCCAGTAAAAAAGAAGCACCTACACCACCACCTGCACAAGCCTGTATTCGCTGTGGCCTCTGTGCTGAAGCTTGCCCAGTGAGCTTGTTGCCACAACAATTATTTTGGTATGCGCAGTCAGAAGACTTGGAGCGTTTACAAGCGCACAATATTTTTGACTGCATTGAATGCGGTGCCTGCTCTTACGTATGCCCGAGCAAAATTCCGTTGGTACAATATTATCGCGCAGCTAAAGGCAGTATTCGCCACAATGTTAGCGAAAAAGAAAAAGCCGATCGCTCACGCCAACGTTTTGAATTTAGAAAACTGCGCATAGAAAAAGAAGAAGCAGAAAAAGAAGCTAAACGTGTCGCGCGCAAAAAAGCTGCAGACGAAGCCAAAGCCCTGCTCTTACAAAAAACCGCTGAACAAAAAGCGAGCGCTGCAAGTAAGCCCGAAGGCACAGTAGATGAAAACCCCGTACTTGCCGTGCCGCAAGTTGCGGCGGTCGTGACTGCACTTGCTAAAGCCAATTCAGACCAACTTGGGTTTGATGAACAAAAAGCGCGTTTAGAGCGAATTCTCGGCGCAGCACAAAACAGTTTAGACAGTGCACGCGCACCGCTGGTGCCCAAGAACTTAGAATTCCCGATTACCGAAGAACAATTGGTTCGCCAACAATCGCGCATTAAACAATGCGAATTAAAACTCGCTGACGCAGAAAAGAAACTCGCGGATTTTCTCGCCACATCTACGCCAGCGGCAGAAGACCCAGTAGCCGCTGCTATTGCCCGTGCGCAAGCCAAGCTAAGTTTGTCGCCAGAAGAAAAGCTGCGCGCGAATATTGAATCTCTGCAGGCGCGATTGATTAAATCGCAAGAAAAAGCTGCGCAAGCCAAAGCTGAAAGCAGCCCAACCGCAAGCGCACTGCAACTCGGCGTCGAAAAAATGCAACAAAAATTGGCTGAAGCTCAAGCGGAATTGGCCGAGCTGGAAAAAAACACACCGGCTCCAGCACCGGTTTCTCTGGAAGCTAGCGCCGCCGAACAAGCGATTGAAAAAGCCAAAGCAAAAGCCGCCGCCCTAGCCACCATGAGCGACGACGAAAAACGCGCAGACCAAATTCAATCGCTACAAACCCGTTTGCAAAAAGCCAAAGATCGCTTAGCCAAAGCAGAGGCCGAAAATGATGCAAATGTGGAGGCGTTTAGAACGGCGATGTTGAATTTAGAAGAGAAGTTGAACGCGCTTTTAAACCCATAACCCCCTCCCAGCCTCCCCCTTGAAAATGGGGAGGGGCGGACTCCCTGTTTATTTAGGTTTTGTGCCAACGAAAAACCCGAGAAAAAAAGAATGGCTTTATTAAATATCACATCACCCCACGCACATGGGCCTTTAAGCACTAGCCAAGTAATGCGCTTGGTGCTTTACGCTACGCTGCCCGGTGCTTTTACGCTGGCGTATTTTTTTGGCGTGGGTGTATTTTTTAATTTGATGATTGCCAGCGTGAGCGCACTGGCTTTTGAAGCGGCGATATTGAAACTGCGCAACCGCCCCATTGGTTTTTATTTACAAGATTACAGCGCACTGGTGACAGCATTTTTATTGGCCTTGTCATTGCCGCCCTACTGCCCTTGGTGGTTGGTGGTGGTGGGTAGCTTCTGCGCAATTGTATTGGCCAAACAACTTTACGGCGGCATGGGCTTAAATCCATTTAACCCTGCAATGGTTGCCTATGTGATTTTGCTGGTGTCATTCCCAATCCCTATGACGCAATGGGCAACTCCTGTAACAATCGATGGCGCACACGCGGTAAGCATTAGCGAAGCGCTTAATAAAATTTTTGGCGGCCAAGCAATAGACGGCTACGCCTCTGCCACTGTATTGGATGTAATGAAACAAAATACATCCCTCTCGCTGGAAGAAATTTACAAAAGCGAGCCGTTATTAAAAAGTGGTTACTTCGCAAGCGCTGGTTGGGAGTGGGTGAATATTGCGTTTTTAATCGGCGGATTATTTTTGCTCTACAAACGCATTTTTAGTTGGCATGCACCTATTTCGATGTTGATTGCGCTCGCGCTTATGGCAGCAATTTTTTACGATAACGGCAGTTCAAACAGTGGCGGCTCACCGCTGTTCCATTTGCTCTCTGGTGCAACCATGCTGGGTGCATTTTTTATTGTGACTGACCCAGTGACATCGGCAGTGAGTAAAAAAGGTCGCATCATTTATGGCGCTGCCATTGGCGTTTTGATTTATGTGATTCGCGTGTGGGGCAAGGGCTATCCCGATGGCGTTGCCTTCGCAGTATTGTTCTTAAATTTCGCCGCACCCTTTATTGATTACTACACCACTCCGCGCACTTACGGGCACAACAAAGCGCGTATCGTGATTGCAAAAGATAAGGAGGCAAACAAGTGATTTTTTCATCTATCCGAAAAAACAGTTTGCTGCTTGGCACCTTCGCCTTAGTCACCACCGCCCTGCTCGCTTTTACTGCAGACTTTACCAAAGAGCGCATCGCCAACGCTGAGCGCGCTGCGCAACAAAAAGCACTGTTTGAAATAGTGCCGCGCACACGTCACAACAATGATTTATTGAGCGATACCATTCAAGTACCGGAATCCGCGTGGGCGGGTTTAGGTTTAAAAAGCGGCGGCGATATTTATGTGGCACGTCATACCAATGAAACCATTGCGGTAATTATTCCCGCCACCGCGCCCGATGGTTACAGCGGCGATATTCGCATGATTGTGGGTATTAATGCCGATGGAACAATTGCAGGTGTACGCGTGGTAGACCACAAAGAAACACCGGGGCTGGGCGATAAAATTGATTTGAAAAAACATCAATGGATTTTGGACTTTAATGGTAAATCCTTAAGCTCGCCTGCAGCTACCCAATGGAAAGTTAAAAAAGACGGTGGCGATTTTGATCAGTTTGCGGGTGCAACCATTACGCCGCGTGCGGTGGTAAACCAAGTGCGCCGCGTGCTGGAATTTGTAGATGCGCATCGCGATGAGTTGTTCAGCAAGAACTCTGAAAAATCTGGAGACACAAAATGACTGAAGAAATTGTAAAGCCCTCAGTCGATTATCAAGACATTGTTAAAAAAGGCCTGTGGTCAAACAACCCTGCCTTGGTACAAGTTTTAGGTTTGTGCCCACTGCTCGCCGTAAGCGGCACTGTGGTAAACGCATTGGGTTTAGGCTTGGCGACCTTATTGGTGCTCACCGCATCCAACATGGCGGTGTCAATAATTCGCAACCAAATTAGCGATACCATTCGCTTGCCTGCATTCGTCATGATTATTGCGTCGTTAGTGAGCTGCATTGAATTATTAATGAAAGCTTACACCTATGAGCTGTACCAAATTCTGGGCATTTTTATTCCGCTGATTGTGACCAACTGCGCCGTACTTGGCCGCGCCGAAGCTTTTGCCAGTAAGAACAAAATTCTACCCGCTGCGGTAGATGGTTTTATGATGGGCCTAGGTTTTACGCTGGTGCTCGTGTGTATTGGTGCGATTCGCGAAGTGCTGGGCACGGGGATGATTTTTAGCAATATGCAATTGTTGTTTGGCGATATGGCCAACAATTGGACCTTGAATTTATTAGGCAATAATTACCCCGGCATGATCCTGGCGCTCTTGCCACCCGGCGCATTTATTGTGGCGGGGTTTTTAATGAGGGGAAAAACTACATTGATAACCGCATGAAAGAGAAAGCGGCAAGAGCGGAAAAGAAAGAAATTGTAAAAGGCGGCAAGCGCGTGCGTACTACGGGGCAGATTGCTTAGTTGTTTAAATTTCCCCTAGCTAGTCGTGC
>CAZZEV010000162.1:0-6695 GCA_964653305.1 uncultured Cellvibrionaceae bacterium
CATTTTAGATGGCCAGGCCGACAGAGATACATGGTGGCCATGGAAAGGCGGCAAGTGGAAAGGTGGAAAAAACTGGGGCAAAGAAGGTGTTCCAACCCAAGATAAAGCGCGCGCGCAACTGGAAAAAGATGTTGAAGCGAACCGCCCAGTACACGAACGCGTTTATGCAGACGGCTCACAATTGCGCCCCGTATTCGTTCAATTTTATAGCTGTAAAAACTGTTTAGTAGAAGACATCACCATCACTCGTGCGCCATTTTGGTTGCTCAACCCCGTGCTGTGCGAAAACGTGACAGTGCGCGGTGTGACCTTCGCAAGTATGGGCCCCAACTCGGACGGTTGCGATCCAGAATCCTGTAAGAATGTTGTTATTGAGAAATGCTTTTTTGATACCGGCGATGATTGTATCGCCATTAAATCTGGTCGAAATGCCGAAGGCCGACGTCTCAATACTCCCTCTGAAAATATTGTGATTCGCAACTGCAAAATGCGTAACGGTCACGGCGGTGTTGTCATTGGCAGCGAAATTTCTGGCGGCGCGCGCAATATTTTTGCTGAGAACTGCGAGATGAGTAGCCACGATTTAGAACGTGGATTGCGCTTTAAAACCAACTCTGTGCGCGGTGGCACTATTGAAAACGTTTATTTCCGCAACATTGATATTGGCGATGTTGTCACCGCCATAGTGGTGGACTTTTCTTATGAGGAAGGCGACAGCGGAAAATTCACGCCCATTGTGCGCAACGTAGAAGTGCGTGATTTGCGCTGCAAAAACGCACAGAAAATTTTTAACGTAATGGGTTATGAACGCTCACCCATTCGCAATCTACATCTTATTAATGTGCAATTTGATCAGGCAAAAGAAATTGGCATATTAAAAAACATGGATGGCTTTATTGCCGAAAATGTCACCATCCATGGGAAACCTTTTTCTATTTAGATGAGCCGCTACACCTGGCTCCGATTAGAAAATAATTTTCAGACATCTGAAAATTTATAAAACCGTCGTATTGAGCAGGAACGGCGGCGAAAAAAATTGTTGTTTGCCAAGACGTAAGCGACAGTGCGGTTCATAACACGAATAAGATTTATCCAACAATAAATATGGGGAATAGCAAATGAATAAGTTTAAAATTAATCCGCTGGTGCTAGCGATTGCAGTTGCAATGCCGACTGCCGTACACGCGCAAACGCAAGACGAAGCAGTTGAAGAAATCGTTGTTAGTGGTTTCCGTGAGAGTCTGGCAAATGCGCTAAGCATTAAAAAAGACGCTGTGGGCTCAGTAGATACCATTGTTGCCGAAGACATTGGCGACTTCCCAGATAATAACCTTGCTGATGCAATGGCCCGTTTACCGGGTGTAAACATTGACCGTACTGGCGGTGAGGGTAAAAGTATTAGCGTGCGTGGTTTGAGCGCTCAATTCAGCCGCGTTCGTATTAACGGCATGGAAACTGTTGCCACCGGTTACGCAAATACCGGCCGCGCATTCGATTTCAATATTTTCGCATCAGAGCTTTTTAGCCGCATCGATGTTAACAAAACCATGAAGGCTGAGTTTGAAGAAGGCTCGTTGGGTGCCACAGTTGATCTCTACACTGCCCACCCTTTAGATAGCGCAAAAGACACCTTCTTGGTTAGCTACACACAAGGCTACAACGATCTTTCAAAAGCATCTGACCCGCGCTTTACTGCGTTGGGCAGCATGCAAAATGAAGATGGCACATTAGGCGCAGCGGTATCAATTGCATTGTCTCAACGCACTATTGCTCAGCAAGGCCACAACTCTGGTCGCTGGGAAGCCAACACCACGGGCAACAATACTTGGGCAAACGCAGCTGCACTACCTGCATCCGTAAACGCCGCAGTACACCCCCGCTTCCCTCGCCATATGGATAGAGAAATTGATATTGATCGTATGGGCTTCACGGGTTCTATTCAATGGAAACCCACTGACGATACTAAATTAACGCTCGATGTATTGGATGCATCTTTAGGTTTTGATCAGCACGACGTGAACCTCACGCCAATCTCATTGGCGCGCACTGGTACAACTGGCCGCAAAGAAACAACGCTACAGTCCTATGAAGTAGACGCGGAAACCAATGCATTGGTTTACGCCAAAATGACCGGCGTTGATGTACGCGCAGAAAATTTCAATGCCGATACTCAAACCGAGTTCCATCAAGCGTCCCTGTCACTTGAGCACAGCTTTACTGACAGCATCAGCTGAAAGCAATGGTTGGCTCATCAAAAGCAAACACTGAAGTCACTCACGAGTCCACTGCGATTCTTGAGCGATTTAATGCGGGCTTTACATATGACTACAGAGGCGACAATAGAAACCCATTGTTGTCCTATGATTTTGATTTGACGAATCCAAGCAATTGGAAAGTGTCTGAATTGCGCGATCGCCCTAATTACACCACTAACACCTTTGACAATGCGTCGATAGATTTCAAATGGGAAATCAATGACACCTTCTCTGCGCAAGCCGGTGTTTCAAAGAAAAAATTCACGCACGACAATCTGCAGATGACGCTTGATACAGCAATCATCAATCAGACTAAGCTGCCACAAGGTAGTGCAATTAACACTCTGCCTACTGGTTGCGCATTAACTATGGCGAATACAATTGTCACAGCAGATATGGGGGGTTTATTTACTCCAACCAACGGCCAAAATACATTCTTCCTCCCCAACATTGATCGAACCTTTGCACGCCTCAACTTCTTGGACGGCACCACTTGCTTCCCTCTGAAAGTGAATGCTAGCGCCGACCGCAGTGTAGAAGAGGAAAGCAATGGTTATTTCGTTCAAGGTAATTTCAATACTGAACTCATGGGAATGGCATTTAAAGGGAATGTGGGGGTTCGTGATGTTACGACAGACCTAACCTCTACCGGTCAAATCTCAGGTAAAGATGCCACTGTTGAGCGTAGTTATTCCGATACTCTACCTTCTGTTAATCTATCTTTGTCACCCGCAGAGAGCGTTACTGTTCGTGCATCTTGGGCAAAAGTTATGTCACGCCCATCTTTACCAGGCTTAACTCCAGGCGGTTCGTTGGATAACTTCAACCGCAAATACACTGCTGGTAACCCTTTCCTTGATCCCTTCCGTGCAGATGCAATTGACTTGTCAGTTGACTGGTACTTTACCGAAGAAGGCGTAGTGTCATTAGCGTTCTTCAAGAAAGATATTGAGTCATTCCCACAAAGCTCGTCAGTCGTAAAAGCATTTTCTGACCTAGGTTTGTCATCAAACATTAGCCCAGCGCCAGCATCAGCATCCGACCTATACACCGTCAGTTCGCAAAGCAATGGTGAAGGCGGCAAGTTAGATGGTATAGAAGTTCAATACCAACAACCCTTTACCTTTGGCCCAACGTGGTTACAAGATTTTGGTATCAAGTTGAACTACACCAAAATTGACTCTGAGTTGAATGTAGGCAGCGCCGCAGCACCTCGCATAGTATCTATGCCAGGTCAGTCAGATGATTCATACAACGGTACTTTGTGGTATGAAAATGATTCTGGCTTCCAAGGTCGCGTTTCTTACACTTATCGCAGTGGTTACATCACGTCTAGCACAACTGCATCTCTTGCAGGCCCAGGCTACGATACAACTGAAGGCGTAGGTGTGGTTGATGCCTCATTCAGCTATCAATTCAACGACAACTTAAAGTTCACGCTTGATTTGATCAACTTGAATGATGTATCTGAAACGACTCTGCAAGGTGACTATGAATTGTTGGATACAGAGTTGAAGTCAGGTCGTCAACTTTACCTCGGTGCGTCTTACACCTTCTAATTTTTACGTGTGAGAGATCCGAAAAAAAGGGATGCCGGTTTACCGGCATCCCTATTTGTTTGTTGCAACTATACTTTTTTACAGCAATACCCATATAACTGTGCGCCAACTCAAAATAGAAAAGCACACTCATGTTTCTCGTAAGGTCTTACGACAATCATCAATCGACCGACAGCAGGTGGAATTCATTGAAACAGTATCAATCATCTAACGTGTTTGCCTTAACGCTTATTTGCGCTAGCGGGTGTTTCTTCAGTGCGAGCGTTTCTGCAGCCACCACTTCAACGACTGATGTCGCAAGCAATATCGCCACAGTTAAAGCCACCAATCCCAGTAATTTTGCGCGCAGCCAAGAGCCACTGTATTTTTCCTTTTATGATTTAGGTTTGGCAGCAGACGATAGCAAAGCCAAATTTCTTGTTGCACAACAAGACGGCAATATTTTACCTAGCCAACTGATCGACACCAATAACGATAGCAAGCCAGATACGCTGCTAGTCGTTCCAGATTTTGCACCTGCACAATCGCAAACATTTACGATTGTGAGTGATGCCAGCATAAAAATGCCCGCACTGAAAAAACAAACTCAATCCGAAATTTCAATTAAAGAGGGCGGGCAATGGAAGGGTAAGGTTTACGAAAACTTTACTCACTTTAAAAATGTACAGAAATTTACACCGCCACCACAATACACTGATCACTCTTACTACATTCGCTATGAAGGCCCAGGTATTGAATCCGACAAAGTGGGCTACCGCGTCTATTTAGATTGGCGCAATGGCTTTGATATTTTTGGTAAAAAAACGAACGAGATGGTTTTGCAAGATGTAGGTCAAAAAGACTATGAAGCCTACCACCACGATGCGCCTTGGGGGCAAGATGTTCTAAAAGTGGGTAAAACACTCGGCACTGGTGGCTATGGATTTTGGAATGGTCAGAGCGTTGATTTGGTCTCGAAAGTGAAAACGTGGGACGCCAGTATTGTTGAAAATGGCGCACTCTATTCGGCCTTCAATATTAAATACAACCAATGGCAAGTGAATAATCAAGTGGTGGATTTATCCTCCACTATTGCAATGAATGCTGGCAGCCGATTAGCGCATACTCGTCTAACCATGACGCTACCCAAAGCAATCGCTGCCGAAACCAAGACTCACCCCAAACTGTTATTGACAGAGCAAGTACCTAACATCGCCATAGGCGTTGTAAAGCACAAAGATACCAAACTTATTTTAGGTAATGAAACCGTCTCTGGCGGCGCTTGGACTTACGCTGCAAGCTGGGGCAAGCAAAGCCTTAGTGGTGCGGATGATTATTTAGGAATGGCCGTTATTTTCAAGCGCGGTGACCGCTCGCAGCAAACCGAAGATGCCGGCTCTTACGTCACTGTGATGAAAAATCTTAACGCAGGACTGGAATATTATTTTGTCGCAGTATGGGATAAAGAGCCCAATGGCATAAAAACCGAAGCAGAATTCAAGGCTTATTTGGATCAAGAAGTTGAACGCCTCACTAAAAAGACGCGTATTCAACTAAAAACCAATATAAGTGATAGTGAAAAGAAAAAACCGCTCGATGCCGCTGAAGCCTTAGCGTGGAGTAAGCGCTTGGCAGATTCCGATATGGCCCGCAATACCTTTACCTTTGGTTACGGCACATGGGATGAAGTGCGCGACCGCAAAACCAAATTCGATTACGACATGAGCGGCCTGCATATCATGGCGCTGCAAGAGTTAAATAAGGTATCGCCCGACAGTCGTTATAGCAACGCAGCCGAAGCGGTTACAGGCAGTTTTATTTCAGACGAAGGCGAGATTTACACCTTTAAACCCGAGCTGTACAGCATCGACTTGACCAATCCCGGGCGCGTATTAATCAATCTGGAAACCAGCACGCATCAAGAGCGTTATCGCAAATCGGTGGATTATTTACGCGAGCAATTGCGCAAGCATCCGCGCACAAAAGAAGGCGCGTTTTGGCATCGTATCACCTACCCGCATCAGCTTTGGCTAGATGGGGTTTATATGGGTATTCCCTTTCTTGTGCAGTACGCAAACACCTATGAAACAGGTAGTGTGCAGCGCGCCAGCTTTAAAGAAGCTATACATGAATTTGAAATCTCTCGCAAACGTTTGCGCGACCCTAAAAATGGTTTGTACTTTCATGCATGGGATGAATCTAAGAGCGCTATTTGGGCCGATAAAAAAACTGGTTTAGCCTCTCAATATTGGGCGCGTGGCTCTGGCTGGCTGGCGATGGCGATGGTAGATACACTCGATTATTTGCCTGAATCTGAACCCAAATTGCGCAAAAAAATGATCTCCATGATCAATGAATTTGCCGAAAGCATTGTGCGTTACCAAGATCCTGAAACGGGCACATGGTGGCAAATTTTGGATAAGCCCAATGCAATAGGCAACTATCGCGAATCAACAGCGACCGCCATGTACAGCTACTTTTTGTCCAAGGCAATCAATAAAGGTTATATCCCAGAAAGCTATAAACCCTATGCCGAAAAAGCCTTTAATGGTTTGGTAAATGAATTTATTAGCGTCCATCACGACGGCAAAATTAGCATGAACATGCAGTGCCAAGTCGCAGGTTTAGGTTTTGGTCGTGATGGCAGTTACGACTACTATATGACTGAGCCAATTGTGACCGACGACCCTAAGGGCAATGGCCCCTTTATTTTGGCGGGCATAGAAACCTACAAGATGCTAAAGAAATAACAGCGTGAAAATTTAGAAAAGCAATTAACTCATTTTATTTTGTTACTCAAAGAAAGGCTTAACCATGAAAAAAATTGAAGAACGCTTTGCAGTCCATGTTGATGACTACAAAAGCTACGATACCGAAAAACTGCGCAAACACTTTTTAATTG